>JADLDL010000210.1 GCA_020846655.1 Saprospiraceae bacterium
CCCGACAGTTGGCTGACGTATACCTGCTGCTGAGGCCGGCTGAAGAGAAACCGCTCGAGCAATTGGGCGGCGCTCAGTTCTTTGCCTTTTTCCAGCGGAATCACATCGGCGATGTCGCGCACGGCGTCGATGACGCGTTTGTCTTCGTTGAGTTGAATGCCTTCCTGCCGGTAAAATCCGAAAATAATGGTGTCGCCTACGATGACCTTTCCGGTGTCGGTTGGCACATTTTGGGTGATGAGTTCCAGAAAGGTGGATTTGCCGGCGCCATTGGGGCCCACGACCCCAACGCGTTCCTTGCGTTTGAATTTATAGGAAAAATTTTCGAGCAACACCTTTTCGCCGTAGCGTTTGCTGATGTTGTGGCATTCCACAATTTTGCTACCCAACCAGTTTTCCTTGATTTGGAGGCTCATTTCCTCCTTTTTCACTTTCAGGGCGTCGTTGTTTTCCCGCCGGTCAAAATAGGCGTCCACCCTGGCTTTGGCTTTGGTGGTACGGGCCTGCGGGCTGCGTCGCACCCAATCGAGTTCGCGCTTGAGTAATTTGTTCTGGCGTTCGTAGGTGGTGGCGGCAACCTCCTCGCGGAGGGCTTTTTTTTCGAGATAATCGGAATAATTGCCTTTGTAGCGGTAGAGTTGACCGCCGTCGAGTTCGATGATGTTGTCGCACACATTTTCGAGAAAATAGCGGTCGTGCGTCACCATAAACAAGGTAATACCCGGTTGTTGGAGGTATTCTTCGAGCCATTCGATCATGTCCACGTCCAGGTGGTTGGTCGGCTCATCGAGGATCAGGAAATCGGGTTCGTCGAGCAGTACTTTCACCAGGGCCAGGCGTTTTTGCTGGCCGCCGGAAAGGGTGTTCACTTTTTGCTCCAGGTTGTGCATGCCAAAGCGAAACAGCAGTTCTTTTACTTTCGACTCAAAGGACCAGGCCTGAAATTCGTCCATGGCTGCCATGGCTTCCTGTAGTTCCACGGCCTGTTCGGGGTGCGCCAGGGCGTGTTCGTAGCGACGCACCACTCGCACGAGGGGGATAGAATCGTCGAGCACCGCGCCCAGCACATCGATCCCGGGGTGAAATTCGGGTTCCTGGTCGAGCCAACCGATCCGGATATCTTTCCGCAGGATAATTTTTGCGTTTTCGCCTTCGCTGCCTTCCTTGCCCGCAATGACGCGCATCAGGGTGGTTTTGCCGGTGCCGTTTTTGGCGATCAGCCCTATTTTTTGCCCCTTGTCGATGTGCAGACTAATTTGGCGAAACAAGACTTTTTCGCCGTAGGACTTGGTGACGTTTTCGAGTGTAAGAAAGTTCATGGATCTAGCAGCACGCCATTTTGCGCGGCCAAAGGTATACAATTCAGCGGCAGTTTGCAGTTTGCAGGGGCAGTAGGCAGTAGCACTAGGCAGTAGCAGGGGGCAGTAGCAGTTTGCAGTAGGCAGTAGCAGTAGGGAGGGGCTGGTATTTAAACGAGTAGTTGGTATCCTAACACAGATGTTGGATTTAAAAAATTGATTTAACCGTTTGGTTTTCTATTTTTTAAAACGACTGAATTCGCCCTGCCTACTGCCACTGCCTACTGCCACTGCCTACTGCCACTGCCTACTGCAAACTGCAAACTGTTACACTTCTGCCCGCAGGACTTCGAGCGGCGGCTTACGCACCACCTCCCGGCTGTTCAGCAAGCCGATGACCACCGTAATCAGCGTAATCACCACAAACGTTACGGCCAGCGGCAGCCAATCGGGCTCAAACGGGATTTTGAACGCAAAACGCGCCAGGGCCCAGGCCCCGGCTACTGAAAGCCCAACCCCTGCCAGGCAGGCCAGCGCACCCAGCAACAGGTATTCCAGCGAAATAATCCGCAAAATCACCCGCCGCGAGGCCCCCAGGGTGCGCAGCAGGACACTCTCCCGAATCCGCGCAAACTTGCCCTGGTAAATCGAACTGAGCAACACCAACAAGCCGGTCAGGATGCTAAACATGGCCATAAATCGAATCACAAACGATACTTTGCCCAGCACCTCGTCTACGGATTTCAGGATCTGCGTCAAGTCGATGGCCGAAATATTGGGGTACCGCCGCACCAGGTCCGCCTGAAAACGAGCCGACTGCTCGGCATTGTTCACCCGCGAAACAACCACATGAAACTGCGGCGCCGGCTCCAGCACGCCTTTCGGAAAGACAATCATAAAATTGGTCTGCACCCGGTTAAAATTCACTTTGCGCACGCTGCCCACCTCCGTCTCCAGGCGTGTGCCCTGCACGTTGAACACCATTTTGGTGCCGACTTTAGCCTTTGTGGCGCGTTGCAGGTTGTCGGAAATTGAAATTTTAACTGGCTGCCCGGGACTGTGCTCTCCGACCCACTGGCCTTCGGTCACTTCCTCGGTATCGATCAGCGAATCGCGAAACGTGACGCGGTATTCGCGATCCCACACCCATTTGGGTAGCGATTGGGTGGTATCCGCCTCGTCCTGCATCTTGGTGCGCCCATCCAGGGTTTCCAGTCGGGTGGTCACGATCGGCACCTGCTGCAGCACCGGCATGTCGTACGAACGCACCAGGGCAGCCACGCTGTCTTTTTGAGCGGATTGGATATCAAACAACACCATATTGGGCTGGTTGCCGCTGCCCGAAAATTCCACCTGCCGCAACAACAGGTTTTGAATCAAAAACAAGGTGGACAAGAGCATGGTGCCCAAGCCAATGGTCACAACCAGCAACACCGTCTGGTTTTCGGGGCGAAACAAATTCGCGATGCCCTGCCGCCACACGTAGGACCATTTTTTTGGAAAAAACCGGCGCAACAAAAACATCATCAGCCGGGCCACCCCAAACAACAGCAAAAACGCCAACGCAATACCACCAATAAACCAAAGGGTTTCTTGCCAATCGCGGATCAGCCACCAGGTGAACCCAAACAAAGCCGCCGCGATGAGGCTGTAAATGCCCCAACGCAAGCCGCCGTTGACCCGCTCCTGCTCCCCATAGGACGCCCGCAGCGTGCGCAGCGGCGAGGTGCGCAAAATGCCCGACAAGGGCAGCAACGCAAATAAAATAGCCACCGAAACCCCCAGCAGCACCCCTTGTAACGCCGAAACCGGCGAAAAATCGGTACTCACGGTTTCGATAGGCAACAGGTCTTTCGTTACCCAGGGCAAGAGTTTTTGGATCAGCGAACCTAAGGTAGCCCCTAGCACCGCCCCCAAAAGCCCGATGCCGGCCACCTGCACCAGGTACACGTAAAATGCTTTTTTGCCGCTGGCACCCAGGCAACGCAGGATGGCCACCGTAGTGAGTTTGTCTTTGATGTAAATATGCACCGCCCCGGCTACGCCGATGCAGCCCAACAACAGGGCCACAAAACCAACCAGGTTCAGAAACGTAGAAAAATTGCCGAAGGCCTGCCCGATCCCTTGTTTGTTGCTCTCCACCGTTTCCCAGTCCATATTGGCTTTTTCCAGCGGCTTTTCCAGCCGGGCAACCAGGCTATCCAGGTCGCGGGTGGCCGGAATTTTAAAATAATACTGGTACCAGATCCGGCTGCCTGTTTGCACCAGGCCCGTAGAGTCCAGCCATTGCATCGGGATAAAAGCCACCGGCGCGATGGCCGACCCGATACCCGCCCGGCCCGGGCGCGACAACAAGTCGCCCTCAATCCGGAAACGCTGGGTACCAATCTGTACCGTATCGCCCGGCTCCACGCCGAATTGCAACATCAGCCCGTGCTCCACCAGGGCCCGTTTTTCGCCGCTTTGCTGGTAGGTCTGCCAACTCTTTTCCGGCACGCTTTTCCAAGTGCCAAAAAACGGGTAGCCGGGGTCGGCCGCCCGCACGTTGGTGAGGCGCGTGCCCTGGCTTTTGGGGAAATAACTCATGTTGAGCAGGTTGAACACCCGCGCCCGCTCCACCCCCGGCGTTGCCATGGCAATGGCCATGAGCGAGTCGGACAAAGGTTGGTTCCCTTGAATGAGCAAGTCGGCGCCCAGCAGGCTTTTGGCCTCCCGGTCGATATCTTTGGTCAGGTTGACGCTGAAGGAACGCACCGCCGTGAGTGCGGCAATGCCGGCCACAATGGCCGAAATAAACAACAAGAGGCGGGCGCGGTTGCGGCGGCTGTCGCGCCAGGCCATTTTCAGAATAAACGACATGCTTCAGTAGGCTGTGCTCCTCCGGTCAACAACCAAAGGAAAAGAAAGTGACTGGCCGGCACAGCGGAGAGGCGGAGCGGCCGCTTTCAGGAACAGCCCAAAGATAGTGGAGTTGTGGCGGAGCAGCCTTTTTTCGATGGAAAACAAGGATGGCCGGACGAAAGTCAGTCTTTTTTAAAAAACTGGAGGCCCAACATCAGCAAGACGCCAACAGTGATGCACACGTCAGCCACGTTGAAAATGCCGGTGTGCAGGTTTTGGACGCTCAGGATCATAAAATCCGGCACCCGGCTGTCGTGGAAAATCCGGTCGGTCAAATTGCCCAGCCCGCCCGAAAAAATAAGCGCCAACGCAGCAATCTGGCCGGATGGCAACTGACCGGCCTGCCGCAGGGTATAGACCAGCAAAAAGGCCAGCATGGCTACCGGAAACAGGTGCAACAACCAAAACCGCACGCTTTCGGGCCAGTCGGCCCCCAGGCTCATCGCAGCGCCCGTATTCTCGGCATACTCCAGCCGGAACGTATCGTTCCAGTAGGAAATACCCTCCCGGTGTGCCAGGTGCTCCTTGGCCAGGTGCTTGGTCACCCGGTCACAGCCAACGGCAGAAAAAGTAATCAACAAAAAGAGCAGGAGTTTGACGGGTAATTTCATGGCCGGTAGTTTAAAATGCCGTTGTTGCCGCAAAGATCGGGTGATTTTGCCCGGCTGGGCTAATTAATTTTATCCCTCGACGCTGGCGGCTATTCCAAACGGATTCCTTGCCTTGAAAATTACGCCAACGCAGGCTCAGGCCCAAAAATCTCCCTCACACCGCCTGGCTGAACAATTTCCCTTCGGGTTGTTTAGCCCAGTAATGGGCATCAAATGCCATACAAATGTTGCGCAGGAAGGGCCGGCCGGCTGCTGTCACACGCACCCGGAAAGGCTCTAGTTCTACCAGCCCATCCTCGGCCAATTGTTCCAGTCGGGCGAGCACGGCAGGCAGTATTTCATCCTGCTCTTCCGGCCAAAACCAGGTGGTTTCGTCGCGGGTCATCAGTTGGAGGATGTGTTTGCGCATTCGCCGGTCCTGCTCCGTCAGAAAATGGCCCCGAAACACAGGCAGGCGGCCGGCATCCAGGGCCAGTTGATAGCCCGCAATAGTTTTTTCATTTTGTGCAAAAGCATTCCAGGTATCGCCAATGGCAGAGGCCCCCAGCCCGATCATGAGCGGCGTACGCATGGGGGTGTAGCCCATAAAGTTGCGGTGCAGGGTGCCGTGTTCGAGCGCCAGGCTCAGGGTATCGGTGGGTAGCGCAAAGTGGTCCATCCCGATTTCGAGATAGCCCATGCCCTCCAGGCGCTCCCGGCCGGCTTCGTACAGCCGCCGTTTGGCAGCCCCGCCGGGCAAGTCGGCCTCGGAGTAGGCGGTTTGGCTCTGCTTGAGCCAGGGCACGTGGGCATAGCTGTAAAACGCGATCCGGTCGGGTCGCAGTTGTTCGAGGTAATCCGCGTCGCGTTGGATGTGCACTTCGGTTTGGCGGGGCAGGCCAAAAATCAGGTCGTAATTGATCGAGTGGTAACCGACTTGGCGGGCGGTTTCCGTGCAACGCAGCACTTCTTCGGCGGTTTGTTGCCGGTTGACCAGCTGCATCAGCCCGTCGTCAAAATCCTGCACGCCGATGCTCACCCGCCGGAAGCGCAGTTCGTACAGGGTGCGCAGGTGTGCTTCCGTCGTGCTGTTGGGGTGGGCTTCAAAGCCAAAATGCGCCCCCAGCGGGATTTCCACGTCTTCAAAAATCGACTCCAGCAGCCAGCGCAAATGCTCAGGCTGAAAAAAGGTGGGGGTGCCGCCGCCAAGGTGCAGTTCGCGCAGCACCGGCCGGCCCGGCAAAGCAGCCCGGTACAGTTTCCACTCGCGCAACACGGCCCGCAGGTACGGGATTTCCACAGCGTGGTTTTTGGTGATGTGCTTGTTGCAGCCGCAATAGGTGCACAGGCTTTCGCAAAACGGCAGGTGGATGTACAAACTGATATCCCGCTCGGTTTCGGCAGCCCGTTGTACGCGTTCGAACCAAGCCTCAGCGCTCGGTTGTTCGACGGTCCAGTAGGGCACCGTTGGGTAACTGGTGTAGCGCGGGGCGGCTATGTCGTATTTGGCAAGGAGATCAGGACGTATCATGCGCTTGGCTGAAAGACAGGGTGGTCAAAAACAATTTCCGGAAAGCGGTTGGACGGGGACACCCACAAAAAGGTGGCGCAAGGTAGCCGCAGTGCTACCGGCTGCGAAATGAGCACGGGCAACCCGGCCGGTGACAGCGGTCATCTCCCAATTTTTTGTTGCAGAAAACAGGCCAGCGAGGCCAAAAGGCTATTTATTCTGAGAATTTGGCAGGCGCCGGGGCCGCTCCGGCGGCGCTCCGCCGCCACCAGGCGGCCAGCCCCATGCCGGTTACCAAATCCCAAATACCCCACCAGGCAGCGATCAGGGCCATACCGCCCAGCCCATTGAAAAAACGAAAAATCAGCAAGAGGCCCAGCGCGGTGTTGTGTACACCTGCCTCGAAAGCCAACGTGCGGCAATCATTTTCCGGCAGCCGGCTGAGGCGCCCCAAGCCATAGCCGGCACTCAGACCCAAAGCATTGTGCACTAGCACGATCGTAAACGCAAAGCCCAGGTATTGCACCAGGTTTTTGCCGTTGCCAAAAAGAGCCAGGATCAGAATCGTAAAAAAGATGAGCAGCGCCATGCGCTGTGCCCAGGGCCGAATGCGGGCCACTATGCCAGGAAATTGGCTGTTCAGCCACATCCCGAGGAGCAAGGGGGCCAGGATCAACTCTACAATGATCAGGGCCATATCGCCAAACCCCACTTCGAAGGATTTCCGTAGTTCGTCTGAGCCAGGAATCCATTGGGACCAGAACAAAAAACCCGCCGGGGTTATCACTGTGGCCGACAAAATAATGATGGCATTCAGCGTCACCGACAAAGCGGTGTTGGCTTTTGAAAAATGAACCAAAAAATTGGTCATATTGCCTGAAGGGCACATGCTGACCAAAATCATGCCCATGGCCATGCTCACCGGTGGATGAAATACATAAATAATACCCAGAGTAAGCAATGGAAAGAAGAGGTACTGCATCACCATCCCCACGAAAATCGATCGTGGGAATTGCGCCACTTTCCGAAAATCCGACAGGTGAATATCCAGGGCTACGCTGAACATCAGAAACGCCATGGCAGCGTTCAGCACGGCCATCTGGTTGGGGTTGAAATTGAGGCGGAGGGCATCTACCGGGTGCATGTGGGTTCAGGTTGTGGGGGTAAAACTATTTTGCGCCGTCGTAGTAAATCCGGTAAATCGCATCGGCCTGATCGTCGGATACCAGTAGCGAGCCATCGGGCATCCATTCCAGGTCTACCGGACGGCCCCAGACTTCATCGCCAGGCTGCAACCAACCCACCGCAAAAGGCTCCTGCCCGGTGCAATTGCCTTTTTCGTCGATCCTGGCCAGTACCAGCTGGTAGCCCGATTTTTTTGCCCGGTTCCAGGAGCCATGCTCGGCCACCAGAATTTGATTTTTATACGCCGCCGGCCAATTGGCGCTTTTCCCAAACTCCAGGCCCAGCGGCGCCACGTGCGCACCGAGGTTTTGCGCCGGCGCCGTAAAATCGGAACATGGGCGTTTGTCGCCAAATTTCGGGTCTTTGATGTTTCCCTGATGGCAGTATGGATAACCGAAATGCTGTCCATCCTGTCGGGCATGGTTCAGTTCGCAGGAAGGTTCGTCTTCGCCGAGCCAGTCGCGGCCATTGTCTGTAAACCACAGCTCGCCACTCAGTGGGCTCCAGGTAAATCCGACCGTGTTGCGGATGCCGCGCTGGACAATTTCGGGACCTTTTTCCGGGTGATCAACATCCAGGCGGGTGATGGTGGCATAAATTTCCTTTTCCGGCTCGCAGATGTTGCAGGGTGCGCCTACGGGCACATACAATTTTCCATCGGGGCCAAAGGCGATGTATTTCCAGCCGTGGTGGCCTTCTGTCGGGTACTGGTCGTACACCACCACCGGAGCCGGCGGGTTGGCCAGATTTTTTTCAATATCGTCAAAGCGAAGGATGCGGTTCACTTCAGCCACAAACAGGCTCCCGTTGCGGAAGGCCACGCCGTTGGGCATGTTCAGGCCTGTAATCAGGGTGAATTGCTCGTCGGCTGCCCCGTCGCCGTTCGTATCCCGCAGGGCATACACATTGCCGGCGTCCCGGGTGCCCACAAAAAGAGTACCGCCCGGGCTCAGGCACAGGGAGCGGGCGTTTTTGACGTCTTCCGCGAACGTAGTAATGTGAAAGCCCTCCGGCAGTTTGATTTTCTCCAGGGGTAATTTGCCCGTATACGCCGGCGCCTTGGCCGATACCAGGGTACTCGGGGGCGGAGGTGCAACTGCGGGTGGCGTGGAAGGGGTGGAGCAGGCAATGGCAAGCAAGAGCAGGAACAAGGCAAACAGGCGCATGCAGATCAAGTTTTGATGGTAGACCGGGCAAAGCCTTGGTTCCGGAAAGCCATGCCGCCCGGACAAATGTAACAAAACCCTGAAAAAACCATCGCGCAGTTACCCGACCTGCCGGCTACGCTGTTTACTTTGCTACCGCAGCCTCCGCGCGTGCCTGCGCTTGCGCTTTGGCGATAGCCGGAATATGCTGCGGCAAAAACACATCGAGCGGCCGGATGGCCTGGCCGTTGGCCCAATGGCCCAGGTAGCGTTGCTGCGCGGTGCTGCCGAAGGCCACGTCGTGGTACAAACCCTCCCGGGTGTAGCCCAGCAGGGCGTCACCCAATTTCCAGTAGCAATTGAAATCCACTTCGTTGAGGCGAGAGGTTTGCAGCACCCGGGCTGTGGTATAGTTCCGGATGCCGGTATCGAAATCGAGGTCGTAGCTATAGGGTTCGTTGTGGGTAGCCATTACCCAACGATGCCCGTCGGTATCGCGGCGCTGCACGATCAGGTTGCGGTTGGGAGTTTGGGTAGCCGTTTCGAACACCAACAGCCCAAATTCGTGCCCCACCACGTAGTCGTCTTCGCCTACCACGATGAGCAGGTTCAGGTCGGCAGGCAAGCCTTCGTAGGAAGGCAGCCGCGCGCCTTTCAGCGGACCGCTGCCGGGCTCACACAGCAGCATGGCCGCCGGTTTCGGGATGTCGAATTTTTCCCAATGCACCCCCAGGTTGGTCAGGATCACACCGCCATACGAATGACCGACATAGGCCACCTGATCGGTACGGGGGCGCACATGATCACCCGTTTGCAATTGTGCCAGGGCATCGCGGATGCCTTTGGCGGCATTGGCCGGAAACCCGTTGGGGCGCGGCAGCAACAGGTTTTTCTGGTAGCGGGGATAGATGACGATATTGCCTTTGGCGACCAGGTGTTTGATCCATTTGCCGTAGGCCATAGGATTGTAGGCGCCGTAGCCGTGCATAAACACGACCACATTGGCAGAGTCCGGCTTAGGATCGGCGGGCTCAAAGAGCCAGTAGCCGTCGGCGCGGGTGGCGGCATCGCTGAACGCGACGGAATGGTGCAGGTAATCGGCGCCGCCGGGGCCATTGCTGGCCTGTCCGGGGTACGGTGTATTTTGGGCTGTTGCGAACAAGCCTTTGAAGATCAATGTGGCCATGAAGAGAGAAATGCGCATGGAAACTGGATTAGGCCTTACAACGCGAAGCCACGCCTTTTCGTTTACGAATAATCGATGAGTGCCGGGAATTTCCGGATTTTTATGGTGTTTTCGGGTATCGGGGTGCATAACGCACAGAATAGTTTTTTCGTGAAACCGGATTTTCTTCTACATTCGTTGGAAACCCGGGACGGGTTTACTTTCATTTGTGTATGCAAAAAATCACAATCGTATTATTTCTGGCATCCTTGTGGTTGGCCTGTTGTGCCAATGACAAGCCTGTGGGTACCAGCGCCACACAGGCGCCACTACTGGCCGAAGCCGCTTCTGCTGCACCCGACACGCTCCGGCCGACACCCAAAGGCGGCGCCCAAAAACCATCGTCTGGCGCTCCGACAAAGACCTCTGAAAAGGCCGCCGGGGCGCCTGCACCAGCCCCAAATGCCGGGCGAAGGCTCGCTGGTTTTGTGGAAGTAAAAAGCCTGGATTCAAGTATCCAACTGGACATCCGGTACGCCACGGTCCATAATTTCACCAAAGCCAAAATTTACGATTGCCCGCGTTGCTTTCTCCGGCCTGAGGCAGCAAAAGCCATTGCAAAAGCCCAGAACCTGCTCCGGCGACAGGGCCTCCGGCTCAAACTATTCGATTGCTACCGGCCCCGCCCCTACCAACAACGTTTGTGGGACAAAGTCCCGAACCCTGATTACGTCACGCCGCCCGCCAAAGGCTCGATGCATTCGCGCGGCGCGGCCGTAGACCTGACGCTGGTGGATGCGCAGGGCAAAGAACTGGACATGGGCACGCCGTACGATTTTTTCGGTCCCGAAGCCCATACCACCTACACCCAACTCTCTGCCCAGGTGCTGGCCAACCGTCGCCTGCTCCGCCGCACCCTCGAATCGGTGGGTTTTCAAGGCATCCGGACCGAATGGTGGCATTTTTCGTTCCGGGGCAAAACCTTTCCGCTCTCCGACGCAGTGTGGAACTGCCGCGAATAATTACTCCTTCAGGTCTATTTCTTTTTTCTTGTCCAACCCAAACCGAACCAGGACGCTGTCGAACAGTCCATAAACCACCGGCACAAAAATCAGGGACAAAAACATCGCCGAATTGAGGCCACCGATGATCGACCAGGCCAGGCCCACTTTCCAGGCGGAGCCGGCATTGGCCGACAAAGCCAGCGGCAGCAAGCCGATCACCATCGCAATATTGGTCATAAGTACCGGCCTGAACCGCATCTTAGTGGCGCGCATCAGCGCCTCGTTCAGGCTCATCCCCTGCTCTTTGAGGTGGTTGGCAAAGTCGACCACCAGAATAGCATTTTTGCCCACCAGGCCAATCAGCATCAACAAACCCAGGCCCGTAAACACCGTCAGGTTTTGTTGCGTCAGGGCCATCGCCAGGAAGGCGCCGATAATGGCCAGTGGGATAGACAGCAATACGACAAAGGGGTAGACCCAGTTGTCGTACAGAGCCACCATGATCAAATACACCAGCACCAGCGAGGCCCAAAGTGCAAAGCCCAGGCTACCGATGCCTTGCTCCTGCCGGCGCAGGTCGCCGCCGTAGCGGAAATGCGCGCCGTTGGGCAAGCGGAGCTGGCTCAGGCGTTCTTTCACCTCGCGGCCTACCGTCCCGTTGGGCCGCCCGATGACTTGGGCCGAAAACTGCACGGATGGCAAGCGGTCGCGGCGTTCGAGACGGGTTGGGGCGGCCCGCTCCTGCACCTCGGCGAATTGCTTCAGGTACACGGTGCTGCCCAGGGGGTTGACAAACGACAGTTGCCGGATATCACTGGCGCTGCGGCGGTCGAAGGCATCCAAGCCAATCCGGATGGGATACTCGCGGTCGCCGTCGCGGTAGCGGGCATCGGCATTGCCGCTGAAGGCCGTTTGCAGGGTGAGGCCCACCTGTGCCATCGTGAGGCCGTAGTCGGCCATACGTTGGCGGTTGACCTCGACGTGCACCTCGGGGTTGCCGGCTTCCACACTGGGCGTGATTTCCACACAGCCGGGCACGGCAGCCATTTCTTTTTGCACCAGTTCGGACATCGCCAGCAGGCTGTCCAGGTCGGGGCCATTCAGGCGAACCTCGATGGGCGAAAATGACAAGCCCAGGATATCAATAGCCGAAACGCTGATTTTGGCGCCAGCCACAATCTCTTCGAGCCGCACTTTTGCCTTTCGGGCAAAAATATCGGTCGACACCTCCCGGGGTTGGTGGTAAGGCGTCAAAAAAACCAGGATTTCGGCCACATACGGTGCGTTTAAACCGAATGACTTGCCCGTTGTGCCTACTGTGGTAAACGTATTGACCACATCGGGTTGTTCGCGCAGCCAGTTTTCCACTTGTTTGGCTACGGCGTTCGTTTGCGGAAGCGAAGCATTTTTGGGCAATTGAATTTCGACCAAAAACTCGCCGCGCTCGCCGGGGTCGATAAACGCATTGCCGATAAAACCACTGGTCACGAGCAATACGGAGCCGCCAAGCAGTCCGCCGGCGATCAGCAGGGTCAGAAATTTGGTTTTCCAGTTGCGCAGTGCCCAGCGCAAGGCGGTCACGAACCCATCGGACAGCCAGTCCAGGAAGACTTCAAACCGAAGAATCACCCGGCCGGCCACGTTCCGGCCCTGAAAACGATGCACCTTGCCGAAACGCGAAGTAAGCCAGGGAACCAAGGTAAACGACACCAACAAGGACATCAGGGTAGACACCAGCACCGTCATGCAAAACTGCCGGAGCAGGTTGGGCACCATGCCGGTGGTGAAAATGATGGGCAGAAACACCACCACATCCACCAGGGTGATACTGATGGCAGTAAAGCCGATTTCCATCCGCCCGTCGTACGAAGCCTGCACCCGTTTTTTTCCCATTTCGAGGTGCCGGTAAATATTTTCAATGACCACGATAGCGTCATCCACCAGGATACCGATCGCCAGGGAAAGGCCCAGCAGGGACATCAGGTTGAGCGAGTAATTCATCACCTTCATCATCACGAAGGTGCTCACGATGGAAACGGGAATAGAGATCAGGACAATGGCGGCATTGCGCAGGCTGTGCAGAAACAGCAGCATGACCAGACCCACGAGCAGTACGGCGATAAACAGGTCGTGTACCACCGCATCCGTCGCTTGCCGGGTAAACGTGCTCGTATTGGCCACTACCTCAAACTTGAGTCCCTGGTCGGCATAACTTTTTTCCAGGCTTTGCAGGCGGGCCAGTACCAGTTCGGCCATTTCCACAGCGTTGGCATCGCTTTGTTTGCGAATTTCGAGGCCGACTACCGGCTGGCCGCCGGCCCGGCAGAGCACCTCGGCGTCTTTGCTCCCGTCTTGTACCTCGGCGATATCTTTGATAAAAATAGACGATCCGAAGCGCGATTTTCCCACAACGAGGTTGCGGATATCATCGAGGTTCAGAAACTTGCCGGCCAGGCGGATGCGCATTTGCGTTTCGCTGCCGCTCACTTTGCCGGTCGGGAAATCGAGGTTGGCGGCCTGGATGGCCTGCGATACCTGGAGCAGCGACAACCCGTATTGCTCCAGCCGCGAACTGCTGATGTTGATCCGGATTTCGCGTTCTTCGCCGCCCAGGATGCTCACCTGAGCTACGCCTTTTACCTGTGCCAGTTCGGGCACGAGGCGCGATTTGACCAGGTCGTTAAACTCGAAACCGGCAACCTTGGCGCGCACTGCCAGGCGCAAAATGGGCAATTCGGAGAGGGCAAACTTGTTGATGACCGGCGGTCGTACTTCTTTGGGAAACGTGGGCAGGATCTGGTTGATCTTGCGCTGCATTTCCTGCACCGTCTTGTCGATATCGATATTTTGGTGCGTTTCTACCGCAACGAAACAAATATTTTCATTGGAACCGATTTGGATCTGGTCGATGCCTTCGAGTGAAGAAATGGCATCTTCGATGGGTTTGGCTACTGCATTTTCCACTTCGGCCGGCGAGGCGCCGGGATATACCGCCATGATGGTTACGACCGGGGGGTCAAATTTGGGCACCAATTCGATCGGCAAACCAAAATAACTGGCCACCCCCATAAACGTCAGCACGGCAAACACCACGATGATGAGGGAGGGGCGTCGAATAGATAGGGCGGTGAGATTCATATGCGGCTGGCTATCGGCTGTTGGCGGCAGGAGAAACCGGAATGAAAGATACCTGTCCTTGCTCAACAGCAATGTTTTCGGCGCAAAGGTATAAAGATCGCCAAGGAATGGAGCACAGGGTAGAAAATCACCGGTTCTCCCTGATTTCAGTGAGGGCGTGTCGCTATTGGGCAGGGTATCCCCTGCAACAGGGTATTTTTAGGGGATACCGGTTTTCGGGGTTACACGACAGGTATTTCAGTGTCATCTTTGTTGAAGCAATCTGCCTGGCCAGGCTTTTACAAGCAGCGTCTTACCAAAACGAAAATCAATGAAATACCCAGCTTGTCTGTTCCTGCTCCTGTCCGCTCTTTGGCTCTCCAGCGGCTGTGCCTCGCACGGCCCCGCCTACCTCGGCAACACCGGCATGTACCTCACCAAACCCAACTACAACGGCCAACGCGCCGGCGGTTTTGCCTTCAGCGGCCGCATCAACCAGGGCTATGTGTATTATGCCGAAGAACAAAACCGGTCTTTTGAATTTTCCGGACACGTCACGCTTCTTTGGAAAAATTTTTACCTGGCGGGCGGCTTATTCGGCTATGGCGGCAAATACCAGATAGACCGCGATTCCTCTGCCGGCGTATCCTTGAAACCCTATGGCTATGAGGGCTTCGGCCAACGCTTCGAAATCGGCGCCCGCATCCCCCTGGAGCCCAAACTGGACCTGCTGTTTGGTATTTCAGAAGAAATGTTTGGCCAGCGGGGGGCGTATGAAGATGAAACGGAAGGCGACATCGAGGATATTTTCGGCGATACGTTTACCTTGGGTATCGACGGCTTCGGAATCGGATACAACCTGGATTTGCGTTTTACGCCCACGCCCACCAGCAACATCGGCCTGCGCTACACCTGGGATACTGTAGTGGGCAATGCCGACAACCCACCCCTCGGCTACCTGAACCTCGACTATACCCACCGACTTACCCTGCACGGCACCCTCAAACGCCTGACCGCGTTCGCGCAGGTAGGGTTTGCCAATACCGGCCAGGATATGTACAGCGTCGGCCTGAGTTATGCCTTTCCTTTTTGGCAAAACAGGGCGCTCGCCAACTAAACTAACAGCCTGAACCAATTCTCGAAAACATGAAAGCCATCTTGTACACCCTCGTGGTACTGGCAGCGCTATGCGCTGTGCCAGCCAAGGCCCAGACCATTCGCTACGTCGACCTTCAGGCCACCGGCGCCAATACCGGCACGTCCTGGGCCAATGCTTTTGTTCAACTCCAAGCAGCCATCGATGCCGCCGCACCCGGCGACCAGATTTGGGTGGCCCAAGGCCGCTACCTGCCCACCGCCATTTTCAACGGCACGACTTTTAACCGGTCTAAAACTTTTTTTGTCAGCAAAAACATATCGGTGTATGGCGGTTTTGCCGGTACGGAAACGGCGCTGTCGCAGCGAAATCCGGATTTGAATCTGACAATTTTGAGCGGCGACCTGGACAACAATGACCTGGACCCTGACGGCAACCACATTGCCGAAGATGCCACTCAGGTGATTGGCGACAATGCGCACCATGTGTTGTGGATCGAAAAAGTAGATTCGACTTGTCTGATCGATGGCTTCACTGTTACGGCCGGTTTGGCCACCGGTTCACAAACCAATGATTCCCAGAATGGCGGCGGCATCTACAACAATGCCAGCGGCGCCGGCCAACGATCGAGCCCGAAGTTCAGAAACTGTGTTTTTTCGGCCAACCGGTCTTCGTTTTTCGGCGCTATCCTGTACAACAATGCCCGGCAATACGGCACGGCAAGTCCTCAATTCGAACATTGCATTTTTCGCAAAAACAATGGCATTTTCGGCGGCTTGTACAACGACGCGACCTTTGGCGGTACAGCCAAGCCCGTTTTGGACCACTGTATTTTTTGGGAAAATACAGCACAGCATGGCGGAGCGGCGATCTGGATTCAATCTACCTTCTCTGGTGCTAATGTAAGTCCTCTGGTTCGAAATTGTGTTTTTACAAAGAACACCAGCGGCTTCGGAAGTGTCCTTTTTTCCAACACCCTGGACGATAATGTCGTCAGCGCCGCTCAGTTTATCAACAGCACCTTTTGTGAAAACGAAAGCAGCTTTGGTGCTGTTTTTCACCTCAACACCAGCAATGGAAGCCTTACGGAACCCCTCTTCCTGAACTGTCTTTTTGTAGCCAACAAAGCCACCTTTGGAGCGGTCGGCAATATCGGCAACGCCGGAACGACCCGTGTGCAATGGACAAATTGCAGTTTTTACGGGAATCAATCCAACCTCGGCAATATCCTGCGCCTGGACAACGGAACCGATACACCTATCCTGGAAACCAGTTTTAGCAACTGCATCTTGCAGGCCAACACCGGCGGTGCCCTCGGGACAGTCTCCTTGAGTACCGCTTCCAGTGCCGTCTCTACCCGAATGGAATATTCCCTGATCGATGCGGGCGCCTGCCCACCCGGAATACTTTGTGGTTCGGGTATGCTTTACAATCAAAATCCACTTTTTGTCGACCCCAGCACCCGCAATTTCCGGCTACAAATCAGTTCTCCAGCAGTAAACAGCGGCAACAACAGCCTACTCCCGCCCGGCATCCTGACAGACCTCGACGACAACGCCCGCTTGCTTGCCGGAACAGTGGACATGGGCCCATACGAATCAGGTGGGACACCACCCGCAACGCTGGTCGTGCATGTGGGTACTAACAACAACAATTGCCAATCATCCGAAGAGTCATCTGCAACAGCACTTGTACAGGGCGGCGTGCCGCCGTATGCCTACCTCTGGAGTACCGGGGCTGCTACCCCATCCATCAATAACCTATCGGCCGGCACATACACCGTCACAGTGTTTGACAAAAATAATTGCCCCGTAACCGCGACGGCAACCATTTCAAATGCGCCGCCAATCCAGATCCAACCAACGCTACAAAACGCCAGCTGCAGCAATTCCAATAATGGTCAATTGAGCCTGAGTGTTTCAGGCGGCACCAGCCCCTACCAGTACCTTTGGAGCACTAATGCCAACACCTCGGGGCTCAGCAACCTGCCGGCCGGAACCTACACCGTCACCGTCACCGATGCCAAGGGCTGTCAAAGCACAACCAGTGCCACGGTCTCTGCCCCTGCACCGATTCAGATCGGCTTGGTCTCCACCCCAGTCACTTGTGCCGGCGCCGGCGATGGAACGATCAACACCAACGCCTCGGGCGGCACCAGCCCCTACCAGTACCTTTGGAGCACCAATGCCAACACCCCCGGGCTCGGCAACCTGCCGGCCGGAACCTACACCGTCACCCTCACCGATGCCAAAGGCTGTCAAGGCACAACCAGTGCTACGGTCTCTGCCCCTGCACCGATTCAGATCGGCTTGGTCTCCACCCCGGTCAATTGTGCCGGCGCCGGTGATGGAACGATCAACACCAACGCCTCGGGCGGCACCAGCCCCTACCAGTACCTTTGGAGCACCAATGCCAGCACCGCCGGGCTCAGCAACCTGCCGGCCGGGACCTACACCGTCACCCTCACCGATGCCAAGGGTTGTCAAAGCACAACCAGTGCCACGGTCGTTGCCCCTGCACCGATTCAGATCGGTTTGGTCACCACCCCAGTCACTTGTGCCGGCGCCGGCGATGGAACGATCAACACCAACGCCTCGGGCGGCACCAGCCCCTACCAGTACCTTTGGAGCACCAATGCCAACACCGCCGGGCTCAGCAACCTGTCAGCCGGAACTTACATCGTCACCATCACCGATACCAAAGGATGCCAAAGCACAACCAGTGCCACGGTCTCTGCCCCTGCACCGATTCAGATCGGCTTGGTCACCGCCCCGGTCACTTGTGCCGGCGCCGGCGATGGAACAATCAGCAGCAGTGCCTCGGGCGGCACCAGCCCCTATCAGTATCTTTGGAGCACCAATGCCAGCACACCGGGGATCAGCAACCTGTCGGCCGGCAGCTACACCCTGACGATTACCGATGCGAACAATTGCCAAAGCACCAGCTCGGCGGTCATTGCTAAGTCAACAGATTTAGAACTACAACTAATTACCCTGATCCCTACTGCCTGCACGGGTACAGGAACTATTGAAGCAGCTGCTTCCGGAGGCACCCCACCCTATGTGTACAGTTGGAGCAATGGCGCCTCCGGACCGATTGTCGACAATCTTCCCGCCGGCCAGTATGAACTGACCCTCACCGATGCCGCAGGCTGTTCTACCAGCGCCTCCGCAACGGTCAACGGAGGCGCTGCCGACACTGAAGCCCCGCAGCTGATTGCCGGGAATGCAGTTGTGCCGCTCGGGAGCAGCGGTACTGTGCAACTCACCCTGGAATTGCTGGGCGCTATCGCTACCGACAATTGTCTGGTCAGCGAGTTCCTGATCGAGCCTTCGCTGTTCGACTGTGCCAAAATCGGAGAGCATTTGGTTACCATAACCGTGGCCGATCCCAGCGGCAACCAAACACAAGCCACCATCACGGTCACCATTTCAGACCAAACACCCCCGGTGCTGAGTTGCCCGGCCGATGTGCAACGATGCCCAGCGGACAACCCGGTGCAATATGAAGCCCCGGTAGCCACCGACAACTGCCTGCACGTGGGCGGCCCGGGTAGCGGATGGTCGTTGCTTGAAGGCTTGCCTTCGGGCTCGGTTTTTCCGGTCGGTGAAAGTACGCTGGTTGAATATGCCTATACCGATGGAAGTGGAAATGTCGGAACCTGTAGTTTCACAGTGACCATCAGCCCATCGGTACAGGTACAGGTGGATGCCGTATGGCCGGATATTGGCAACCAGAGCAACGGAGCCATTCAGGTTACGCTTTTGGGTGGCATGCCGCCATTTGCCCTGGCCTGGTACCGCGACGGGCAGTTGGTCAGTACCCAGGAAGACCCCAGCGGTTTGCCAAGCGGATACTACGAACTGCGAATCACTGATGCCAGCGGCTGTCTGTTCGTTCCGGAAATCGTATTTGTCGACCAACTCGTGCGCACCAGCGAACCGGATTGGGTTGCCGGTATCCAGTTGCAGCCCAACCCCACGCATGGCTTCACCCGGATAGTATTTCCGGGGTCTTGGGACGGCGCCACAGTGCTGAACATCGTGGATGCTACCGGGCGGCTGGTCGAAACACGATCAGACCTCCAGTTGCCGTCGGTAGATTTGGATTGCTCCAGGCTGCCAACGGGGGTGTACACACTGGTATTCCAATCGGCCAGCCGGCGTGGCGTTCGGCAACTGGTGGTTCAGCGTTGACTTTATTTGATC
The DNA here is from genome assembly GCA_020846655.1 of Saprospiraceae bacterium. Classification (GTDB taxonomy): domain Bacteria; phylum Bacteroidota; class Bacteroidia; order Chitinophagales; family Saprospiraceae; genus M3007. The sequence continues at coordinate 19,220 of JADLDL010000210.1, forward strand.
AGGATGACATAATTGTTGATCGGGCGGTTAGCGGTATCTCCGGCGCAGTTGGCTTCCAGATTGGAAAACAGGAAAATATCGCCGGCCACGGCTTGCGCCACCAGTTTGCGCGCAGGTTCTTCGTAACGGGCGCCCAGGTTGGGTACGCTGCTGCGGGCGCCCGTAGCGTCGATCCGGGTGATGGTGTATTGTACGGTACGGCAATGCCCGTCGACTTCCAGGCCATCCTGCATCATACCCAAACCCCTGGTTTCTTTAAATTCTGCCGCCGTCAGGCTGGTGTTTTTGCGGAGCGACGTGCCGTTGAGCGAGGGTAGCGGGTCGGGCACCCGTTTGGCCACCAGGGCAAATTGCCCGATTACATTGCCGCCCTGCGTCACCACGATGGCAACCTGCCCGATTTGATTTACGCGGGCGACAAAATGGTTGTCTTGTTCGCGCCGGATTGTCCCTTCCGAAATAGCCACTTGCACCTGGTCCCAGTTGGCGACCGGCAGGTGCAGGGTCACCGGATTGTCGATACCCAGGTAGAGCACATTGGGTCGGTCCATTTGGAGCAGCGACACCGGTGCTGTTTGTGTGTGCCCGGAGCAGAAAGCGGCAAGCAGTACGACGATCGTCAAGAAGTATTTACCCCTCATGTTGTATTCAATTTTTTAAACAAAATAATGTCCAGTATGAAAATCAATTTTGCCATCCGACTTTGTTTTTTCGGCGCTGCTTTTTTGCTCCTGACCGCAGAGCGCTGCGTGGAAATTACCGAAATCAATACCCCTAATTTTGTTGCGCCGGGCACCCCGTTTCAGGTTAAAACACGCCTGAAACATTTGGCAGACGACAATAACGAATTTAACCTGACTTATTATTTGTCGTACGACAGAATGTGGAACCCGGAAGACATTCCCATCGGCAGCAAAACCCTGGCCAATTTCCCCATCAACTCAGCCCGCCAGGTCGATCAGACGCTTCTGGTGCCCGCCAACACCTTTTCCGGTAAATATTACCTGATCGCAAAGGCGCTGGACGGCGAAATGTACCGCCCGATCCAGGTCAATGGCCCGGTCAACATGGGCGCCGACCTGGTGCCTGCCGAGCTCATGAGCTATGGCGGAACACAGGCCGGCGAAACCTTTTCGTTTGCGTTCACCCTCTTCAACCGGGGTATGCTAAGCGCTGAGCACTGTGTGGTGCGGGCCTATTTGTCGTCAGACGCCACCGTGGACGCCACCGACCGCCTGATGTATACCGTGCCCATTAGCAGCCCGATGGGCGCCAATAGCCTGCGCGAATTCGTGGGGCTCCAATTTGCCCTGCCCGGTGATTTGCCCAAACGCGATTATTATTTCATTCTTCAGGCAGATGCCAACAATGCAGTATCCGAATCCTCCGAAACCAACAACCAGGTGTCCAAATTGCAGAACCTGGGTACCGAACAGGCAATGGCGGAAGCGGAAGACCGAGCAGCCGGTATAGATCCCGAACCGGCAGCCGCAACACTGGCCCTGAGCCCCAACCCGACATTTGATTTTCTCCACGTCGCCTACCGCCTGGAAACCGCTTCGCCTGTACAACTGGAGGTAGTGGATGCCTCCGGAAAAACGGTATTTTCCAGCAGCGAACGGATGCTTGACGCTGGTGAATACACCCAGCAGATCGAACTGAGCAGATGGCCCGGTGGGCTTTACCTCCTTCGCATGCGCTGTGCCGGGCAGGAAATGGTTCGGAAAATAGTAAAACAATAGCCCGCACAGGGCCTGCCGTTTCAAAAAGCCTTTGCGAAGAAACTTTTTCGCAAAGGCTTTTTGTTTGCCAATAGTCGCGCCTATGCCGCGTTTTTGGCGCAGTTCCATTACCTTTGCGCGGCTTTTTGCAAAAAATATTCCAACGCTTAATCACTACAGCACTCCATGTATCGCACGCATACCTGCAATGAACTCCGCCTTTCTGACGCCGGCAAAACCGTAACCCTCGCCGGCTGGGTAGCCATCAGCCGCGCCCTGGGCGGCCTCACTTTCGTCGACCTGCGCGACCGCTACGGTATCACCCAATTGGTGTTTGACGCAGACGACAATGCGGCGCTCGGCGAACGCGCCAGCCGGCTGGGCCGCGAATTCGTGATCCAGGCTACCGGCCTCGTGCGCGAACGCGCCAGCAAAAACCCCAACCGGGCCACCGGCGACATCGAGATTCAGGTGACCGCCTTCGAAGTGCTCAATACGGCCAAAACACCGCCGTTTACCATACTGGACGACACCGACGGCGGCGACGACCTGCGGATGAAATACCGCTACCTCGACCTGCGCCGCAACGCCGTGCAGCAAAACATCATTTTCCGCTCCAACCTGGCCCTCGAAACCCGCAAATACCTGGCCGGCCAGGGTTTTGTCGAGATCGAAACGCCGTTTTTGATCAAGTCCACACCCGAAGGCGCCCGCGACTTTGTGGTGCCTTCCCGCATGAACAAGGGCCAGTTTTACGCCCTGCCCCAGTCGCCCCAAACCTTCAAGCAAATCCTGATGGTGGCTGGTTTCGACAAATATTTCCAGATCGTAAAATGCTTCCGCGACGAAGACCTGCGCGCCGACCGGCAGCCGGAATTCACGCAGATCGACTGCGAAATGTCGTTCATCCACCAGGAAGATATCCTGAACATGTTTGAAGGGCTCACCCAACACCTCTTTCAACATACCCTGGGCCTCGTACTCGGCGCCTTCCCGCGCATGACCTACGACGAAGCCATGCGCCGCTTTGGCTCCGACAAACCCGACCTGCGCTTCGGCATGGAATTCGTCGACCTGAGCGATGTGGCCAAAGGCAAAGGCTTCCCGGTGTTCGACAGTGCCGAAACTGTGCTGGCCATTTGCGCGCCGGGCTGCGCCGAGTACAGCCGCAAACAAATTGACGAACTCACCGAGTGGGTCAAGCGCCCGCAAATCGGCGCCAAAGGCCTGGTGTACGTGAAATACGAAGCCGATGGTTCGGTGAAATCTTCTGTCGACAAATTTTACAGCCCCGAAGACCTGAAAATTTGGCTGGAGCGCTGCGGTGCCACTCCCGGCGACCTGCTCTTCCTGCTCTGTGGCGAAGACGAAAAAACGCGGAAACAACTCTCCGAACTGCGCCTCGAAATGGGCAGCCGGCTAGGCTTGCGCAAGCCCGACGACTTCAAACCGCTCTGGGTGGTGGATTTCCCGCTGCTCGAATGGGACGAAGACGAAGGCCGCTTTTTCGCCATGCACCACCCCTTCACCTCGCCCAAACCGGCCGATATCCCCAAACTCGACAGCGACGACCCGGCCACCCTCAAAGGCATCCGCGCCGATGCTTACGACCTCGTGCTGAACGGCGTCGAAATCGGCGGCGGCTCCATCCGGATCCACGACCGCGACCTGCAAAGCCGCAACTTCCGCCTCCTGGGCTTCACGCCCGAAGAGGCCGAAGCCCAATTCGGCTTCCTGCTCGGCGCCTTCGAATACGGCGCGCCGCCGCACGGCGGTATCGCCTTCGGCTTCGACCGCCTCAACGCCGTGATGAACGGCGCCAACTCGATCCGCGACTTTATCGCGTTCCCGAAAAACAACCAGGGTCGCGACATGATGATCGATGCGCCGGATGCCATCAAGTTGAAGCAGTTGGAAGAACTGGGGATCCGGGTGGTGACGGAATAGGCCTGCTTGTTTATTGCGACCAAGCCGTCGGCTCGCGGTCCCAGCGGTGTTGTTTCAGGGCCGCCTGCAAGTCTGCCGGCAAACGCTGCCTGTCGCTGGCGGCGATATTGGCCTCCACGTGCCGTACCTGGCGCATGCCGGGGATGATGGTGTGTACGTCGTCGTTGCAGAGGATAAACCGCAGCGCCATTTCGGGCATGCTCATGCCGGAGGGCAGGAGCGGGCGAAGCGCTTCGGCGTGGTCTACGCTGGCGTTCAGGTTTTCGGGCACGAAATAGGTGCCGCGCCAGTCGCCCGGCGGGAAAACCGTGTCTTTGGTGAGTATTCCGGTGAGGGTACCTTCGTCGAAAGGGACCCGGGCGATGACGGCAATGTCCAGTTCGCGGCACAGCGGAAAGAGTTCATCTTCCGGCGCCTGGTCAAAAATATTGTAGATCACCTGCACGGCGTCGATGAGGCCACTGCGCAGGGTTTCCAGCACGTTGTTGGGTTCCCAGCGGTTCACGCTGATGCCAAAATGCTGCACTTTGCCTTCTTTTTTTAGTTTGACAACGGCTTCTTTCCAATCGTCGTTGTCGGCCCAGGCATCTTCCCAGACGTGGAATTGTTGCAGGTCGATGCAATCTACATCTAGGTTGCGCAGGCTTTTTTCAGTATATTCGATGATGTGGCTGGCCGGAAAACAATCGCGCAGGGCGTAATCTGGTCTGGAGGGCCATTTGAAGTTTTTCGGCGGTATTTTGGTGGCGGCAAACAAATGTTGTCGGTTGTGTTTTTTCAGCAAAGCGCCCAAAATCTGTTCGCTTTTGCCGGCGCCATAGCCCCAGGCCGTGTCGAAAAACGTGCAACCCAATTCGACGGAGCGTTCGAGCGCCTGCTCCACTTCGGCCTGGTCGGTGCCTTTCCAGCCGGCAAGGCCCCACATGCCGTAGCCGATTTCAGAACTTTGAAAAGCAGTGCGGCCAAATCTTCGATAGTGCATAGTTATTGCGGTGTAGGGCGAATTTTCAAGTCGCCTGATGAACAAGTTGCGCAAAGCAAGTGGATTTTTTAGAAAAACAGAAGTAAAAAACGGCTGCCAAAGGGTGCTTTACAAGTGCGCAACCCAAGGGCATTTCGCAGTACCTTGGTCCATTCAACAAACGACACCAATCTGCATGAAATGGCAAACCTTGCTGTTCCCGTTTTGGGATGAAACCCGATCCGCCGGGAAATACACCCAACTGAATCCGGAGAGTATTTTGCACACCATTGGCCGCCTGGAGCGGCGGATCGCCGAGCGGTTTCCGGATTCGGGGTTGTTGCAGGTCTGTACGGAGTTTTGCACCCTGGCCAGCCAATCGGCTCAAATGGCACGACGCCTGGGGCCGCCGATCTGGCCGGTACGGCTCATTGCTATTTTGGCTGGCGCCTGCCTGGTATTTGTGGCTGTTGGGGCGGGCATGGTGCTGGTGGAGCGGTTTTCGCTGAACACCGATGATATCGCGGATCTGCTGCAAGCCACCGAAGCCGGCCTCAACGAACTTATTTTCCTGGGTCTGGCGCTGTTTTTTCTCAACAGCCTGGAAACCCGGATCAAGCGGCATTCGGCGCTGCAAGCCCTGCACCGGCTGCGTTCGGTAGCCCACGTGGTGGATATGCACCAATTGACCAAAGACCCCGCGCATCTTTTGGCGCATTTTCCGGAATCGGAGGACACCGCCTCCTCGCCGGTGCGGGTGTTAAGTCGCTACGACCTGGTGCGGTACCTGGACTACTGTGCCGAGATGCTGGCGCTGGACAGCAAAATTGCGGCGCTGTTTGCCCAAACGATGGACGACCCCGTCGTACTCAATGCGGTGAACGATTTGGAATCGCTCACACAAGGCATGTCGGGCAAAATCTGGCAAAAGATCATGATCCTGGATTTGGCGGTCGATACCGGTCATCCAGGCGACGGATAAATGTTAAAAGTGCCAGCCCGGCCAATTGATTTGGCCAAATGTTGTTTCTTCGCAGCCCGCTCTTTTGGAAAAAAGTGTTTTTTTACAAAGAAGCCGGACCGATTAAAATACGGTACAACTCGCAGGATAGCCAAAGAAATTGCAAGACAGGCGTCGTTTTTCGCGCAAAACAACCCGCCATATTGTGATTTTTGACAAAATGTTTTGTCAATACCCTTTGCTTTTCTACTTTTGTGCGTCCGTTGGCAGATGAGCCGGCAGATTTCACAAACCAGGAGCATCGCCTGCGAACAATACCCGCCTACCCTTAAAGCCCAAAATAATCCGGCAATTGTTCGCAAAATTGATTCAGAACTAAAACATCCACCTTCAGAATCGATTAGATGATCCAGGTAAACACCTAAAGTATGGGCAGGAAAGAAAAGTTTGTTTACAACATTCACACCCTCACGTACGAGAAAGTCGTAGTTCCTTTTAAAACAAGAATCTGGCAAGCATTCGGGTTTTTCTCCGTAGTTCTGGTTACTTCCGTTGCCTTGCTTGCCCTCCTGTATTCTTATTTCCCTTCTCCCCGCGAACAGGAGTTGATCCGTGAGATCAAACAAATGGAGTACAAATACAGCCAATTAGACGGCCAGTTGGACATGATGTCCAAAGTGCTCCACAATATTCAGGACCGTGATGCCAATGTACACCGTGCCGTATTCGGGATGGATCCAATCGATCAGGATGTCTGGAACAGCGGTATTGGCGACCACGAAGAACACCCGGAACTCACCGCCTTTAAATACGGCGGTACGTTTATCCGGGGTGCCGTTGAGAAAATTGACGAACTCAGCCGGCAACTTTCCCTGCAAAGCAAATCGCTCGATACCATCCAGCAATTGGCCAACAACCAGCAAAAAATGCTGGCCTCCATCCCCAGCGTAAAACCGGTACGGGAAGATAAACTGCAAAAAAGCATGAATATCCTCTCCGGCTTTGGCTACCGCATCCACCCGGTATATAAAATTAAAAAATTCCACGAAGGCGTCGACTTCCCGGCCCGCATTGGAACCGCTATCCAATCGACCGGCGACGGTGTAGTGGTAGAGGCCGGCTGGCACCACGGGTACGGCAATTGCGTGCGCATCAGCCACGGGTACGGATACGAAACCTGGTATGCGCACATGAACAAAATGACGGTTCGTGCAGGCGAGCGCATCACCAAAGGTCAAAAAATTGGTGAAGTAGGCGACACTGGTTTGTCTACCGCCCCGCACCTGCACTATGAAGTGCATTACAAAGGCAACCCGATCAACCCGATCAACTTCTGCATGGACAACCTTACGCCACAGGAATACCAGCAAATGGTAACCAACGCCAACAAGGCCAACCAATCACTCGACTAAGATTGTTTCCCGCCTGCCAGCAGGCCAAAACAATAAACAGCAAAATGAAGATGAGCCATTCCGGTATTCCGGAGTGGCTCATGTTTTTTTTGCAAAGAACAACTTTACCAGGTGTAGTAGCGCTGAAAAAGACTGACCAACAACATGGCATTGCCCAGCAACAACAGGCCGGCAGCCAAACTACGGAACCCCTGCGGCAAGCCGGCCGGCGCCCGGCCCAAGCCCATCGCTACCAGGGGGAGCAACGGCACAAAATACCGCCCCTGCCAGTTGTCCAATGCCGGGGCGCCCACCGGACACCACAGCGCATACATCGTCAGGGCCCACAAGATCAGACTGAGCAAACAAATGCCTACCACCCAACTGCGTTGCAATCCCGAAAGCGGGTTCTCCGACGTGCCCACCAGCGCCAGCAAAGCCAGCCACAAGGCGCCGATCAGCCAAGCCGGCAGGTAGTTTTTTTCCCAACCAAATTTTCCAACCACATGCGCGCACATCGACGGAAAAGCCCTGAGCGCCGAACCCAGCACTGTTCGTGCAAAGGCCATTGGATGGCCAAGCACGTACGCCAATTGGCCGCCCGGGTCGACCCCAGGGTTCAGGGTCTGTTGGTCACGCACGGCTATGTCGTAGCGGTCATACGGAATAAACCAGTCGTTGGCCAGGCTCCCCCAGGCAGCGGCGGTAGCCAGGGCCAGCGCAGCGGGCAACAAGGCCCGGCGCAAGGCGGATTTCCAGTTTTCTGCTTGCCGAAACCGCAACAACAATGCAAAGGGCGCCAACACCAGTTTGTTCAGCGCCAACACCAGTACGGCAGCCCAGCCGGAGGTTTCGGCAAGCGGCCGGCAGCAAACGGCAATCACCCAAAATGCCAATCCATTGCTCAAGACATCGGCATTGCAGGACGCGGCAATAGCCAGCGAAGCCGGCAAGAGAGCAAGCCCGGCCAACACCCACTGGTAAAACGGAATACTCCGGATGGCCAATCCTACCAGGCTTAGCCAAAACATCAGATTGAACAGGCGGGCGGCGTACAACCAGAGCAGGACCCGGTCGGTCAGCAGGCGGGCGATGCCAATGCCCAGCGCCTGAGGCAAGTAGGCAACAGGCGCGTAAATGGCTGTGTTGGGAAAATCCAGAAAGACCCGCGAGGAGGCGCTTGCCTGCACAGCCAATGCCTGCTTCATATCCATTGCCGCAACCCGGGCCTCGTATCGGCCTTTGAGCGGAAGGAAAATCGTTTTCAGGGTATCCAAGGCAGCCGGTAGTGTGCCGCCCAGGCGATTGGCAGCCGGGCATTCAGGCCGCCACTGCCCTTCGCTGACCTGGCAGGCCCTGAAAAAGTGGTTGTACTCGTCGGGCGACTGAAACGGCGGCGTAAGTACTACCAGCAAAAGCCCAAACCATAGGGCGGTGAAAAGAAAAAAACGCGTTGGCGACGGAAGTTTCATGCCTCCGATTTAAAAATGAGAAGGCAAAGAATCAAAGGCTGCCCATACCGCATCGCCCTCGGGCAGGGATGCTTCGAGTTTGATCCATTCGCCCGAGCCAGGGTGTTCAAAAGCGAGTCTCCAGGCATGCAGGTGGATGGACCGGTCCCGGTTACCCCGGCGAGCGCCGTATTTTACATCGCCTTTTATGGGACAGCCGATGGCCGTCAACTGCGCCCTGATTTGGTGGTGCCGGCCGGTGAGCAGCCGGATGTGCAACAAATGATAACGCTGGCTGCTGCCACAAACCCGGTAGCGCAATTCGGCGCGGTCGGTATGCGCCCGTTCGGTGAGGTAAGCAATACTGCGGTTTTTATCGGCTTTTTTTTGCAGAAAATGCACCAATTGCGCCTCCGGCTCAGCGGGCAGGGAGGCCACCACGGCCAGGTATTCCTTTTCGACGGCTTGTAGTTGAAACTGCTGTTGCAATTGGGTCATGGCCAGGTTCGATTTGGCCAGTAGCAGTATGCCACTGGCGGGCCGGTCGAGCCGGTGTACCAGATGGAGGGTTTGCTTGCACTGGTTTTCAGCCCATTGCAAGGCCGAAAGGTTGCCAGTTTGGTCATCTTGTGCTGGCATACCGGTTGGTTTGAAGAGGATCAGGAGCTGGGAGTCCTGGAAAAGAATATTGGGTGTGGACATGTGCAAAAAGCGGTTTACTCCAATGGTTTGCTAAAACCACGGCTCCAATTTCCGGAAGATGGGATATCTTTTCGTTTTTTTGACCAAAAATATACGTCATCTATCCGATTATGCGCTTCTGGTTGTTCCTTTTGTTCAGTGCCTTTGGTATTTCGCTGGCTGCCCAATCCGATACTTCTTTTTTGTTGAAACCCGATCGTTTCACCGAGAAGGACATTGTTTTTCATAAACTGGGGATCGCAAAACGCAAGGCGATCTCCGCTACCCGTTCGCTCGAAGAAACGGATCAGTTGCCTTTTAGTGTTTGGGTCGTCACGTCGGAAGATATTTTGCGCAATGGCTTTGTGACCCTCGGCGATGTGCTGCGCGCGGCGCCCGGCGTGCGGGTATCGCAACCCGGCAATACCCTGGAAGGGGAAACTTTTATGGTGCGCGGCTTGCCAGGCAACCGGCATTTTAAAGTGCTGATCAACGATGTGCCCATAAAGCCGTCGGGAGCACCGGGCACCTCTATTGGCGCTCAACTGCCCATCCGGCAAGCCGAACGCATCGAGGTGTTGTTTGGCCCGGCATCGGCCATTTATGGCGACGATGCTTGCGGAGGCGTCGTGAATATTATCCTGAAAGAAACGGAACGGCCGATTTTTACCCAGGCCGATTTGGCTTTTGGCAATTTTGGATACAACAGCCTCGATCTGATGCTGGGCGGAAAATTATTCAAAGACCAAAAAGTCTTTCGGTTTAGCCTGTATGGCAGCAGTACGGTGCGCGAACGGACCGATGTTTTTTACGACGACCAGTTGTTTACCACCCAAAACTACCTGCCCTTCGGTTTGGATTCCAGCCTGTATCGCAACAACCAAAACTACCGGCCCAGCGATTTCGGTAGCGGGGTAGCGCGCACCGCGCCTGTGCCGCACGAAAGCCGCCTGCTGGGCATCAACCTGACTTGGCGCAACATCCATTTCAATTACAACCGGATGCAGCGTTTTGATCACAGTGCGCTCGGACTGAGCCCACTGGCTGCTTCCTATGCCAACCCTTCCAATCGGATTGCCGAGCAAATTGAAACCTTTGCCCTGAGTTTTCAGAAAAAAAAGATCAAACACTCGTCGTACAATACCTTGTCATTTGTACGCTACAAAGTAGACAATACGTCGACGTTCACACCAGTGTTTGACCGGCTTTCCACGGCGTTGTATTATTCGAAAATCCCGGATATACAGGCGGGTGAGCCGCAGCAAAAAGTATTGCAGGATATTTTCAACAAGTATGCCTCCAACGAGCGGTATTTTACGGCCAATAGCATTGACTTGCGTTTCGAAACGCGCCTGTCGGCTGCCCTGCGCCCCAGGTTACACCTGGATGTGGGCCTTCAGGCTTTCATTGGCGGCGGTGTGCCGCCCGTTGGCTATTTTATTGGACCGACCCAGGTAAATTTGTTTGGCGAAACCGATCCGCCAAATCCTCAGCCATTTGGGATCTATATCTCTGATGCCAATCTGGGGGTCACGGGGTTTGGGCAGTTACATTGGCGACTGAAAAAACTGACCCTGGTGGCCGGCACTTCGATCAATGTCATCCTGGACAACCCGCCCCAACTGACGCCCCGACTCGCTGTGCAATACCGACTGGACAGTTCCTGGTCCATTTTTGCCAACTATGCAAGTGGCTTTCGCCGGCTGGCCATACACGAACGGGTAAATACCTACCGTATTTCGGCTGACGGCATCACCGTAACCCCTTTTGATGACAACAACCTGGTATCCATAGAACGGTTGCACTCCACTGAACTGGCGATTCGACGGTATAAAAACGGCTTTAGTACGAACCTCACGTTTTTCTATCAGGAAGCCTATGACCTCGCCCGGAATGGCTATTTATACCCAACGGATAGCATTTGGACCTATGGTTATGCACAAGCCCCAGGTTTATCCATGTCCATTTGGGGCATTCAGGGCGCTGTCGGAAATGATCTCCTGGATTTTGACCTGAACAAAAAAAGCAAAGACAACGAGGTTAGGCTCCATGGCGAATTCTATTTCCAATATACCCGTGGCCGGGAATGGTTTGGGTATGGGCTTCCGTCGACCACCGATGTGCGCAATTTTCCGCGCTGGATAACACAACTCCGACTGTCGCTGCGTGCAAAAAAATGGGAATTTTCTATGAGTTCAAACCGGCAAAACGGCATCCTGAGCGGCGCGGTGGTTTACCAGGATTTTTACCAGCGCCAAGCCTCGGCAACCCATTTCCCTGCCTATCGCACCTGGGATTTTATGTTGCGTATTTACCTGAGCAACCACTTTTTGATCTATGTGCATACCCAAAATACGTTCAACAAACACTACGGCGGGATCGATGCGACCGGCACACCCGACGACCTGCTGTACAACCCGCAACCCGGGCGTTCGCTGCGATTGGGGGTAAACTACACGATGAACTAAACCAACCCGCAAACAAGCGCTCAGATCAAAATCGTAAACTTAACTTGTTCGATGCGGCGCTCATCGGCCGCTACGACGGTGATTTGATAGTCGTTCCAACGGAGTTCGGTTCCCGGTTTTGGAATATCGCCCCGAATCTCGAGGGCCAGGCCGGCTATGGTATCGGCATTGGCCCGAATCTCATCGAAAACCTCCGAGTGGAGGCCCGCAATCCGGCAGACATCATTGAGCAGGGTATGGCCGTCGAACAAATAATTGTGCTCGTCCAGTTTGCGGTACCGGATTTCACTTTCTTCATCGAATTCATCCCGGATTTCGCCGGTCACTTCTTCCAGGATATCCTCCATGGTGACGATGCCCGAGCTGCCGCCGTACTCGTCGACTACGATAGCCATGTGGCGCTTGTTGCGTTTGAATTCCTGCAACAACTCACTGGCCCGCTTGGCTTCCGGCACCAGCGAAACTGTGGTGCGAATCAGGGATTGCCACTCGAACGTATCCGGCTTATCGAGGTGCGACACCAGGTCTTTTACATAAAGGATGCCGGTGATATTGTCCAGGTCTTCGTCATACACCGGCATGCGCGAAAACCCGGCTTCCTGCACAATGCGCAACAATTCGTGAAACCGCGTCCGGAAATCTATGGCTACCACCTTCGAGCGCGGCTGCATGACCTGTTTGACGGTGACGTCGCTGAATTTGACGATGCTTTTCAGCAATTCAATATCCCGTTGTTTGGCCGCTTCGAGGCCCGTTGGTGCATCTGTTCGCGTGTCTGGCGAGGCGGGCGAAACATCGCTTCGGGTCGCCGATTTCCGTTTGGGTAGCAAGGGGGAAAAAAGCAGTTTCCAAAAATAAACAAACGGGCTTAGTCTTTGGAGCATCGAACGGGCCCGTTCGCCGCTCAAAGCCGGCCATTTGATTTTTTGCAAAGCGGCAAAGGCCAGGGCCAGCAGCAGCGCCAGCGCCAGAACACCAATACCCCAGATCAGCCACCCCGGCAAACCACTGCGCAGGCTTGCATCATACATCGTGGTCCGAAGTGCGGGCAGGCCAGCCAGGCGCAATACCAAAAACACAGCAATCCAAACTTTGAGCAGCAACCGCAACAGCAATAGGGCTGTGAGCGACCCGCGAATATCGAGGGCCAACAAACGGGCGTAGCGGGCCGAACGGCCGTCTTCCGTCCGAAACTGCTCCAGATCATGCGGCGAGATATCCACCAGCACCCGTTCGGAGCGCAGCGCCAGCAGATAAATAACGATACCGAAAATTGACCAGATCATATGCCTGACAAAAGTAAGGCAAATAAACAAGGCGTTGGCTCAAACGGCTGTGTGGTAAGAATTTAATCGGCGTCTTGCAGGAATGTTACTTGGCAGGTTTGCCAGCCAAGTAACACCTGAATGCGATTCCAAACCTTAGAACGGCAAATCGTCGCCTTCTGCGGGCGTAGCAGAGGTTACGGCTGCCGGCATATCGCCTTTTTTGCTCGCTGGGGCATCTTCCGCCGACGGGAAACGACTTTCAAAACCACCGCTACCACCTTCCTTACGTTCGAGCAGGCGGAAAGTATTGGCAATAATGTCTGTGATATACCGCTCCTGGCCATCCTGGGCGGTGTATTTCCGGTACGAGATTTTGCCCTCGATATAGACGAGCATGCCTTTTTTCAAATTCTTTTCGGCACGCTCACCCAACTCGCGCCAGGCCACCACATTGTGCCATTCTGTTACTTGCTGAAAATTGCCGTCCTTGTCTTTGTAGGTCTCATTGGTGGCTACCGGAAACCGGGCAACCATCACTCCGTTTTCCAGGTGCCGCACTTCCGGGTCGGCACCCAGATTGCCGATGAGGGTTACTTTGTTAATCATGATACAGTTGTTTAAAATTTAGAATTGCAAGGGAAAACAGCCCCGGCCAAGCCTTGATTTTCTCGGCCGCCCGGGTACTAAATGAACCTTAAAGTTATGTCTTTTTCCTGCCAAAACCAATCGATCACCCGGGGCACAGCAAGAATTTTTTTTAATTTAAAGTGTTCTATTTTTTGAAAATCTCCGGCCATATCATTCTGAATATCAGCGCTTTTTGATTTTTCCGGAAAATCAAATTCACAGAAAACAGCGGTCACCACGCGGTGCGAAAGCGTCTGCCGGTAAGGTTTGGAAATGCCACGCAAACGGGTGCCCGGCGGCGCGCCCCCGGGGAAAAACTGAGACAAGAGCAGCGCCGGCAAACTGCCGGTATCGGCGGGTAATGCTGCCAGTTCGAGCAATGGAAATTCGTACAGGTTTTGCCAGATATCCCGTTCGCCGCGCTGGTGCACCCAGATGTGCTCGCGGTGATAAAATACGGCATACACAAAGTAACGGTCCGTTTTGGCGAGTTTCTTCGACTTGATCGGCAAGGCCGCCACCCGACCACTTCGGAAGGCCTCGCACTGCGTGTGGAGCGGGCAGGCGCCGCAATCCGGACTTTTGGGCACACAGGCCGTCGCACCAAAATCCATAATAGCCTGGTTGTAGGCGCCGGGCTGGCCTGTGTCGAGCAGCGCATCGGCCAGTTGGCCAAACACCTTCTTGGCCGCCGGCGTGTCGATCGGGGTGTCCAGCCCGAAGAAGCGCGCCAGAATCCGGTACACATTCCCGTCGAGCACGGCATGCGGCAAATCGTAGGCAAAGGAAGCAATAGCAGCGGCAGTATAGTCGCCCACGCCTTTCAATTGTCGGATCGCCTCGTAGGTGTCCGGAAACTTGCCGCCACACTCCTCGGCGATATACCGGGCGGTAGCGTGCAGGTTGCGGGCCCGCGAGTAATAGCCCAGGCCTTCCCAGTGCTTGAGCAACTCGTCTTCGGGGGCTTCGGCCAGCCGACGGATGTCGGGGTAGGCTGCCAGCAGGTTTTCATAATACGCCATGCCTTGCTGCACCCGCGTTTGCTGCAAAATAATTTCCGACAACCAGATTTTATACGGGTCCCGTTCGCCCTTCCAGGGCATCGGCCGGTGGTGGTTTTGATGCCACAGGAGCAATTGTTCTCTAAAAAAAATCCGCTTGTCCATTCTTTTTTCCGTTTACTCAAAAAACACCCCCGAAGGATAATTTCAGGCGCTTAATAAAATTTCTGCAAAATTTTTTTCTACCCATTTCGCGTTAGAAAAGAATTGGCACGAAATTTTAATCCATTTAGCGGTTGCATCTCAAATTCACGACCATGAAAGTATTTATCAGCGTCAGCATTTCCGCAGTCCTCCTTTTCGTCGCCGGCGCCTGGAAAATGCAGCGTACCCAGGAATCGTTCGCTTCATTACCATCCGATAGCCCATCCGCCGGTACGGGCAGCCTTGTGGAAGAAAAAGTCCCAAAAATGTGGACCAATTCGTCTACCATCTACAAAGGGGACAGCTTCGATCTCAATTTTTCCGCCCCCAATGCCCCCTTTCTCGGGGTCATTGACCCGGCCGGACACTTTTTTTACGTGGTTTTCCCCAAGGAAGACGCCGTTGGCAAACTAAAACCGCTGGTCGGCAGCGCCCAGTTTGCCTCCTTGCACACGCTAAAAATCCGGACCAGCACGCTTAAAGCCGATCCCTACACCTACGGCGTGTACACCAATCAGCCTGTATTTACCCGTTCAGGCACCTATACCTTCATTTTAGGTGAAAACCTGCACATCGACGATCCGAACTTTGTGGACAAAGTAGTGATCCACTACGTGCACAGCCGGCGCCCGGCGCGCAATGCTTCGACCGATGTGGCGATGAACTAAGAATTTTAGTTTTGACATGTAACAAAGGGCAAAAAGCAGCGCGCTTTTTGCCCTTTGTTACATGTCCGGCTTGGCCTACGGTTTTGTCTTGGAAGAAACCAGGTTGGCAAACAGCCGGAAGGCGCCCGGCACACCGGCGGGCAATTGCCGGAAAAAGGACAAGGAACTGTACACCAGTTGGCCTTGTCCGTAGGGCGCTACCAGCAAGGATCCGTCGGCTGCATTTTCACCGGGGTCATTGCTCGAAAACAGGGGCGTAAAATGCGCATCCCATTCCGTGGGGAAATACAAGCCTCGCTCCTGCACCCAGCCTTTGAAATCATCCGCCGTGATCTTGTTCGGCGTATTCAGCAAGGGGTGTTCCGGGTGCAGCAGGCGAATCTCGGCTGCTTCGTCGGTCACACGGGCGCGCCCCAGTTTGAGCGGATACGGCGCCAGATCGGTTACTACCAGGTCAAAACTGTTGTTGTATTGCGTGACCAGGGTGCCGCCGTTTTTCACGTATTCAAACAACTCGCCCTGGTGGAAGCGCAAGGCTTCTTTGGTGTTGTAGGCCCGGATACCGAGCACCACAGCGTCGTATTTTTTCAGGTTGGCGGCGCTCAGGTCGCTATCGTCAAGCAGGGTCACCGTGCAGCCCATTTGCCGCAAGGCATTGGGGCCCTCGTCGCCGGCGCCCATGTAGTAGCCGATGTTTTTAGCGCTCACCTGCAAGTCGAGGCGGGCAGCGTGTACTTCGGCGGGCAACAGGATGCTTTGCTGCGGGATATGGTCGTATTTGATGGTCACCAGCCGTTTGGTGTAGGTTTTATCGCCCACCTGGGCGGCAGCCGTCAGCGTGGCTTCGCTGGGCAGGTAATTGCCTTCCACCGTAAACGAAAAGATTTTTTCCTCGCCTTTGTACTTGAATTCGAAGGGCTGTTTGCCGCCGCTGGACACCCAGCCATTGCCCGGCCCCAGCACCGACACGGCGCCCGACACGTTGGCGCGGCCCGCTTTTACCCGCACCTGCACGGTGTGCGCACGTTCGGTAAACAGGTAGGAAGGTTCTACAAACTCCACAAACACAGGCGGCAGCACATCGAACGGCCGCCAAATTTCACCAATGGCCGGCTCCTCGGTTTTGTAGGCCACATCGGTCACAAACTCCACCGGCGTGCCGTTTACGCTGAGGCTCCAGCGCACCTTGATGTCGCGGGGCGTCTCGGGCACGCCGCGCAGGCGCTGGTCTTTCACGGTGTACATGCCCAACGTGGAGCGGTCGTTGAGCCAATAGGGCGATGTAAAGGGGGTGTTGGCCGGGATCGTCACGGTTTTGTTGAGCACCCAGTCAAAATTGCGGGGCAATACCTTGGCCGGCAGCGTATCAAACACGCCCGGCAGCACCGACACCCCGGTGAGGGTGACCTCGCCGGCCGGCGGGGCGTTGCGGAAAATGCATTCGAGCCGCAGTTTCACGGCATCGCCGGGGGTGGCCGTCGGTTCGGCAGCCGTGGCTTCCAGGTACAAGCCCATGCAGCCGCGGATTACGTCTTTGATTTCTTCCAGTTTGACGCGGCGCCAGTAGCCGTCGGGCAGTTTTTGGATCCCTTCCATGGCGTTCAGCAAATCGGGCAGGGAGGCACCGGGGTTGTCGGGGCGGAAATTTTGTTCCACCCGGGCCAGCAGTACACCGATGGTTTCGCCGCCCGGCACACGCGACCAGGTGGTATTGATGCCGGCAAACACGTCGTTGGTGGTCGGGCGATCGCCCTGGATAAATTCGAAATAATCGGTGCTTTCGCCCCGGGTACTGAGCGAGCCAAAGCCCTGACAGCGGTGCATAGAGCGTGCTTCGGCGGCTATTTCGTTGTTGCTTTTGCCTTTGAGGGGCAGGTACACGCCCAGGTCGAGCGAGAACAACTGGCTTTTGTCCATTTTTTCAAAGGCCTCTCGGCCGCCGTAAAACCACCAGGAGGTGTTGAAAAACTGGCGTTTGGGCTGCCAGGGTTTGGTGAAGCTCAATTGCTCGGGGTACACATCCGATTTGCCGGCCAGCACAAAGGCGTCGACAGAAAGGATGGCCGAAGAGGTATGGTGGCCGTGGGTGTCGTATTTTTTGTCGTGGTAAAACCGGTTGATGATCACGTCCGGCTGGGTTTCGCGGATCGTCCAGACCACGTCGGAGAGCACTTCGTCGCGGTTCCAGAGTTGGAGGGTTTCTTCGGGGGTTTTGGAAAAGCCGAAGTCGTTGGCGCGGGAGAAGCGCTGCCGGCCGCCGTCGACGGAGCGGGCCATGAGCAGCTCTTCGGTGCGCAGCACGCCCAGGAGTTCGCGGAGTTCGGGACCGACGAGGTTTTGGCCACCGTCGCCCCGGGTGAGCGAGAGGTAGTTGACGGTGTAGAGTTTTTCGTTGGCGCAGTAGGAAATCAGGCGCTGGTTTTCGTCGTCGGGGTGGGCGGCCACGTAGAGCACGGAGCCGAGCACGTTCAGTTTTTTGATGGCCTGCTGCAGGTCGGAAGCCGAGGGCTTGACCGGCTTTTGTGCCCATTGGGCCAGGGGCAGGCAGCAGAGTGCCAGGAGCAGGAAGCCGGTTGAGATGGGCCGGAGGGCCGGGAGGAAAAGTGTTGGGAAGATGTGTTTCATGCGTAGCCGGGTAGTTGAAGTGGTAAAAGTACGGAGAAAAAACACTCAGGTAGAACCGAAGGTTTTGACGCAGCACCTTCCTTACCTTTGCCCCCATGAACCGAATCAGTTACCTTTTTACCCGACTCGTTGTCGAATTGTTTCGTTTGATGCCCTTCTGGCTCTTGTATCGTTTATCCAACGGTTTGGCGTTTCTGCTCTACCGCGTCGTGGGCTACCGGCGCCAGGTGGTATGGGACAACCTGCGGCGTTCGTTTCCCGAAAAAACAGACGCTGAACTCGCGCCCATCGCCCGCGAATTTTACCGCAACCTCACGGACGTGATGCTCGAGACGATGAAATCCTACACCTTGTCGATCCCCGAAATCAAGCGCCGCTGCCCGGTGCTCAACGTCGAACTGGTCAACCAATACCTCGACCGCGGCCAATCCATCATCCTCAGCGGCAGCCACTACGGCAACTGGGAATACACCGGCATCACCATGCCGCCCCAGTTTCACGGCACCGCCGTCACGGCCTTCAAGGCGATCAGCAACCCACTCATGGACGCCTACGTGAACCACACCCGCGAACGCACCGGCATGGTGATGGTGAGCATGGACCAGATGTTTACGGCCATGCGCCAACGCGAGCGCGAAGGCCAGCGCTCGGTCTATATCCTGCTCGCCGACCAGTCGCCCTCCAGCCGCAAAAGCGCGCATTGGGTGGAATTTTTGGGACAAGACACCGCTTCGCTGCCGGGCATGGACGTGTTGGCGCGAAAATTCAATTTCCCGGTCCTGTACTACGAAGTGCGGCGCCTGCGGCGCGGGTTTTACGAAGTGGAATTTTCAGAAATCTGCACCAATCCCGCCGAAGCCGGCGAAACCAACATCACCCGGGCCTATGCCCGGCACCTCGAAAACATCATCCGCCGGCAGCCCGAGCCCTGGCTCTGGAGCCACAAACGCTGGAAAATGACGCGCTGAGCCGGCAAGCCGATGGTTTTGGAACAAAGGGTTACATTTGTTTCCTTTGCTTCAAATATTCGGTTCCGCATGAAATTCACCACCACTACCCTGCTGCTCCTGTTGCCCGCCCTGCTGCTGGCCCAAAAAAAGCCGCTTGAAATCGCCGACGTGGCCCGTTGGCAAAAAATCGGGCAGCCGCTCATCACCCCCAACGGCCAGTGGGTCGCCTACCTGCTCACGCCCACTACCGAAGGCGACAACCGCCTGTGCCTCTGGAATATCCGCAGCCACCAGACCACCACCTTTGCCCGCGGCGCCGAGCCCCGCTTTTCGGCCGACGGCAATTACCTGGTTTTTAAAATAAAACCCCCGCTCGACACCCTCAAGGCGCAACGCCGCCGCAAGGTGAAAGAACCCGATTTGCCCAAAGATTCCTTGGGCGTGTACGCGCTCGCTACCGCCAAATTGCAAACCTTTCCGCAGGTAAAATCCTATGCCCTGCCGGAAAAATGGTCGGGCTGGCTGGCCTACCAACTCGAACCGGAAAAACCCGCTGCCGCGAAAAAAGACACCAGCGCCGTCAAAAAAACGGAGCCGGAACCCGCCAAACCCAAAGGCAAAAAGCCGAAAAAAGAGGACGCCAAAGACAACGGCTCGCGCCTCGTACTGCGCCAACTGGCCTCGGGCCGCGAAGACACCGTGGCCTTTGTGCGCGAATACCGCTTCGCCAAACGCGGTCCCGCCCTCTTGTTGCAGTCCAGCGGCCGCGACTCGGGTTTTATGGCCGGCGTATACCGCTACAATTGCGACAACAACCAACTCACGCCGCTGCTGCGGGCGCCCAAGGCCAAATTTGCTCAACTGGCCCTCGACGACTGGGGCAGGCAGGCGGCCTTTCTGGCCGACACCGACACCTCCAAGGCCCGCATCCGCCCCTGGAAACTTTGTTATTGGACTGAAAAACAAGACTCCGCCCGCATCCTGGCCGATACCAACAGCGCATTCCTGGCCCGCGCCGAAGTCCGCTGGGGTATCAGCGAGCACGTCCGGCCCGCGTTCAGCGAAGACGGCCGGAAATTGTATTTCAACATGACACCGCCGCCGGTGCTCAACGACACGACCCTGCTGCCCGAAGAAATCGTGAACGTGGAAGTGTGGGCCTGGAACAGCAGCCGACTTTACACCGAGCAGGAAAACCGCCTGGAAGCCGATAAAAAACGCAGTTACCCGGTGTTGTACCACATCCGCGACGAGCGCTTCGTGCCGCTGGGCTCGCCCGAACTGCCCGACTGGCGTTTCCAGGAACAACGCGACGCCGAGCTGGCACTGGCGTTCACCGAAGAACCCTACGCGCAATACGTGCAATGGGAAGGCGCGGCACACAAGGACGTGTACGCCGTGGATTTGAAAAAAGGCGAAAAAACACAAATCCTGAAAGACCTGCGCTGCAAGCCTCGGCTCTCGCCCGATGCCCGCTACATCCTCTGGTGGAACGAACCGGACACGGCCTGGTTTGCCTGGAATGCCCGCAGCGGTGTTGCTGCCCGGCTGACCGACAACACCCAAACCCGCTTTTTTGACGAAGAAAACGACACCCCCGACTTTCCAGACGAATACGGTGTAGCCGCCTGGCTCCAGGAAGATGCTGCCTTGCTGCTCTACGATCAGTTTGACCTTTGGAAAATAGACCCCAACGGCAAGCAAGCGCCGCAGCGCCTCACCCGGGGCCGCGAATCCCAAACCCGCTACCGCTACATCCGGCTCGACCCCGAAGAGCGCTCCATTGCGCCCGGCGCCCGACTGTTGTTGCATTCCTTCGAAAAAGTAAGCCGCGCGGAAGGGTACGCCTGGCTCGACCTGAACACCAACACCCTCAGCGCCTGGAACCCTGGGCCGGCTGTTTCCAAAGAAACCAACTTGTTTTCGTACACCAGAACCCCGGTCAAAGCCGAAAAAGCGGGCACTTTTGTATTCAGTCGCCAAAACTACCAAACGTTCCCCGACCTCTGGTGTACCCAGTTGCCGGATGCCAAGTTCAACCTGAGCGACGCGGCCATGCGCGTGTCCAACGCCAACCCGCAACAAGCGGAATACCACTGGGGCAGCATCGAACTGCTGCGCTGGACCTCCCTTTCGGGCGAAACCCTGGAAGGTTTGCTGATCAAACCCGACGATTTCGACCCCGGCAAGCAGTACCCTATGCTGGTCAATTTTTATGAAAAACTGTCCGACGGCTTGCTCCAGCACCGGGCGCCCGACATCCACCGCTCTACCATCAACTTCACCATGTACGCCAGCCGGGGCTACCTCATTTTTGCGCCCGACATCCCCTACCGCACCGGCCATCCGGCCGAAAGCGCCTACGATGCGGTGATGAGTGGCGTGACGGCCCTGATCCAGAAAGGATTTGTAGACCAAAAGCACATCGGCCTTCAGGGGCACAGTTGGGGCGGCTATCAGGCTGCCTACCTCATCACCCGGACCAATATGTTTGCCTGCGCCGAAGCCGGTGCGGCAGTGGCCAATATGACTTCGGCCTATGGCGGCATTCGATGGGAATCGGGACTGAGCCGGCAGTTTCAGTACGAGCACCAGCAAAGCCGCATCGGGGGCACACTTTGGGAGTCGCCGATGCACTACCTCGAAAATTCGCCTTTGTTTGCCCTGCCCAAGGTGAACACGCCCGTGTTGCTGATGCACAACGATAACGACGGCGCCGTACCCTGGCAACAGGGCCTGGAGTTGTTTACCGGCCTGCGCCGCCTGGGCAAGCCCGCCTGGATGCTGAACTACAACGACGAGCCGCACTGGCCGGTTAAATTGCAAAACCGGATCGATTTCCAAACCCGTATGCAACAGTTTTTTGACCATTACCTCCGGCAGGCGCCGTTGCCCCGCTGGATGGAACGCGGTGTGCCCCCAATCGAAAAAGGGATTCGGCAGGGCCTGGAACCCTTCGACCGGAAACAATAGCCCCGTTTCAAGGTATTAAAAAACAGATTTTCAAGAAAAAACAGGTTTTCGGAAGAAATTCCGGGGACCTGTTTGCGTTTTAGGCAACAACAAATAACTTTGCAATTCAAAGCACTTTATTCACCCGCATTTACAACCCAATTTCTCCACGTATGGAACACAGCGAATCTGCCGGCCCCGAATCCGGTTTTTGGCAACGCCAGGGCACCACACTCAAGGGCGTCATTATTTTCTTCCTGGTCCTGGTCCTGCTCATCCCCACCTTTATGGTAGAAGGCCTCATTCACGAGCGGGAAAGCCGCCAGAACGAGGCAGTGTTGGAGGTTAGCAACAAATGGGGCAACCAGCAAACCCTTTCGGGCCCGGTGCTGGTGTTGCCCTATGAGCAAGTATTCCGCGACCAGAAAGGCCAGGAAACCTCCCGCCAAACTGGGTATTTGTATTTTTTGCCCGACGAATTGAAGGTAAACGGCTCGGTCAATCCCGAAAAACGGTATCGCGGCATTTTTGAAGTCGTCTTGTACAGCACCCAGTTGGCCCTGGAAGGCACATTCGGGCCCCTGGTGCTGGACAAACACTTGCCTGCCGATGCCGTGCCGCAATGGGACAAAGCAGTGCTGGTGCTCGGCATCCCCGACCTGCGCGGACTGAAAGAGCAAGTCACCCTGGAATGGGGCGACCAGAAAAAAGTAGCCGACCCGGGCATCCCGGTGCCCGGCCTCAGCGAAAGCGGCATCCACGTGCCGCTGAACCTGAGCGCGGTGCAAGGTTTGGGGGAAGCGGGCCAGACATTTCGGCTGAATGCTGCGCTGAAAGGCTCGGGCTCTTTGTTTTTTACGCCCCTGGGCAAGGTGAGCACGGTCCACATCAGTTCCTCCTGGCCCGATCCCAGTTTTACTGGCGCATTTTTGCCCGACGATAAAACGATTTCCCCCAGCGGTTTTGAAGCCAACTGGAAAATCCTGAACCTCAACCGGAATTACCCGCAGCAATGGAACAGCGAAAAGGGCTATAGTTTCACGGAAAGCGCATTCGGGGTAGAGTTTTTGCTGCCGGTAGACAACTACCAAAAATCGACGCGTTCGGTGAAATACGCCATCCTGTTTATCGGCCTCACTTTTTTGTGCGTATTTTTTGTGGAAATGCGGCAATCGCGCCGGGTGCACCCGTTCCAGTACGCCCTGATTGGCCTGGCCATGGTCATTTTTTACACCTTGCTGGTGTCGTTTTCGGAGCATATCCGCTTCAATCCGGCCTACCTGCTCGCCGCCTCCATGACCGTCGGGCTGACGGGGCTTTACGCGCGCTCCCTGTTCCAGTCGACCCCGATGGGCTTGCTGATCGGGGGCACACTGACCACGCTGTACGGCTTTTTGTTCGTCACCCTACAGTTGCAGGACTACGCCTTGCTGATTGGCAGCCTCGGCTTGTTCGCTATTTTGGCGACCGTGATGTACTTCTCCCGCCGGATCAGTTGGTACAGCGCATAAGCCGGCGCAGAGCGGTTGCCCGCACGCCGGCTGGCTTTTTTAGTCGTAAAAATGCCGGATAAGGCGCAGTTCCCAGGGGCTGCGCCTTATTTTTACCCATCTGAACCATTTCAACTCCTGCGATGAAAAACATATCCCGCGCCTGGCGCCTGTCCTTGCTTCTGCTGTTTCTGCTGCCCCTGGCAGCGCTGGCCCAAAAACCGATCACCCTCGATGACATCTGGACCAACCAGGTGTTCGACACCAAGGGCATTCCGGGATTTCGTTTTCAAAACGACGGCGTACATTTTACCCGCCTGGCCGATGGGGTGATCGAACAAGTTGACTTGCGGACCGGCGACAAAACCGGCCAATTGTTCGATGTGGCAAGTGTGACCACTCAAGCGCCGGGCTGGCAGGGTAAATTTAAAAACTATGCCTTCAGCGCCGACGAGTCCAAAATCCTGCTGGCTGCCGATGTCGAACAAATTTACCGCTGGAGCAGCCGGGCCCAGTATTTTGTGTACGACCGCCAAAACAAAACCCTCAGCCGCCTGCACGAAGGCGCCAAACAGCGCTACGCCAGTTTTTCGCCCGATGCCTCGAAAATTGCTTTTGTCGTAGACAATGATTTGTATTACAAAGATTTATCCTCCGGAAAAACTACCCGCGTTACGTCCGACGGCAAAACCAACGCCATCATCAACGGCGCCTCCGACTGGGTTTACGAAGAAGAATTTACCCTGGTGCGCGCCTTCGAATGGAGCCCCGACGGGCAAAAACTGGCCTACCTGCGTTTCGACGAAAGCGACGTGCCCGAGTACACGATGGAAAAATACACCGGCGCCGATTATCCGGAGCAAGTGAGCTTCAAATACCCGAAAGTCGGCGAAAAGAACTCCGTGGTGACGGCGCATATTTACCAACTCCCGGCGGCCAAAAGCATCCCGGTCGATGTGCCCATGCGCCCGGCCGACAAAGACGATTACCTGCCGCGCATAGCCTGGACGCCCAGTGGGCAACTCTGCCTGACGCAGATGAACCGCCACCAGGATGAGCTCCGCTTGTGGCTGGCCGACCCCGCATCCGGCGCCTGCCGCAGCCTGCTGGAAGAAAAAAGCAAATACTACCTGGAGCTCCAGGAGCCCGTTTTCCTGTCCGACGGCTCCGGTTTTGTATGGCAAAGCGAAAAAAGCGGCTTCAACCACCTGTACCGGTTCGACATGCAGGGCAACCAGCAGACCGCACTGACCAAAGGCGACTGGGAGGTGACCAGTTTTTATGGCCTGGATGAAAAATTGGGGCAGGTATATTTTCAGGCAGCTGCCAAAAACCCGATGCAACGCGAGTTGTACACCGTGAAACTCAATGGCAAGGGGCGCAGCAAAATCAGTGACGCGGCGGGTTTCCACAGCGCGCAATTCAGCAGCACGTACGACTATTTCATCGATACCTATTCGACGGCCAATACGCCGCCGCAATACGCCGTGCGCAACCGCCAGGGCAAGGTCGTGCGGCTGCTGGAACAAAATACCGGCACCCAACTCCAGCAATCCGAATGCAGCACCTTGCCGGTTGAATTTATGAAAATACCGATCAAAAACGGCAGTGCGCCCGACGGCCAGGTTTGGAACGGCGAATTGAACGCCTGGATGATCCGGCCCACAGCGCCGCAGTTTGCCGGCCAGAAACTACCCGTGTTGATGTACGTGTACGGCGGCCCCGGCAGCCAGCAAGTGACCGATGCCTGGAAAGGCGCCAACTACTGGTGGTTTCAAATGCTGGCGCAAAAAGGGTACGTGGTGGTATGCGTCGACAACCGGGGCACCGGCGCCCGGGGAGAGGAATTTAAAAAAATGACCTACCTGGATTTGGGCAAATACGAGTCGGAAGACCAGATTGCGGCAGCCAAATACCTGGGCACCCTGCCTTTTGCCGATCCGGCGCGTATTGGCATCTTTGGTTGGAGCTATGGCGGCTACATGTCCAGCCTGTGTTTGTTCAAAGGAAACGACGTGTTTGAGGCAGCAATCGCGGTGGCGCCGGTGACCAATTGGAAATGGTACGACAGTATCTACACCGAGCGGTACATGCGCACCGAAAAGGAAAATCCAGACGGATATGCCAAGAACTCGCCGGTCAATTTTGCCGAACAACTCAAGGGCGAGTACCTGCTCGTACACGGTATGGCTGACGACAACGTGCATTTCCAGCACAGCGCCGAAATGACCAACCAACTGATCCTGAACAACAAGCAGTTTGACACCATGTTTTACCCCAACCTGAACCACGGCATTAGCGGGCCCAATTCCAAAATACACCTGTACAACCTGATGACGCGTTTTCTCGATGAAAAACTGAAAGGCACTACCGATACGAAAGTGGTGCGGCCCTAGTTTGCAAGCGTTGAAGGGGCGCCGTGTTTTGTGTTAGAAAAATCAGTATTCCGGGAAATCCGGCAAAAAAGAGAAACTACCGGCAGCCAGGTCAAGCGCACAACTGAAGGTAGCCAGTCCGTTGGTGACGGCCAGAAAAGGCGCCTGGAACTGGAGGTTGTAGCGGGCGGCCTGTTCGAAACTCGCCTGGGTGAGCGGCACTTTGGGCGATTTGCATTCCACAATGAGCCAGGGCGCCAGTTTCCCGTCGAACACAGCGATATCGCAGCGCTTTTGGCGTTGGTTGATCGTCAGGCCTATTTCCGATCGAATGCGCTGGGCCGGGTATTTTTTGGCTTCCAACAAGTAGAGCAAGACCAACTGGCGCAACAATTCTTCGGGCGTCAGGGCCACGTATTTGCGTCGGATGGGGTCAAACACCCAACGGGATACACCATCGGTTTGCAGCCGCAGCGCAGGTTCGAATTGCAGAAAATCAAGTTGAAGAAGCACCTTGCAAAGGTGTGTCTTTTTGAAAAAAATTAGGCATTCCCCCGGTTTCTACCCTTGAAATTATTCTTCTTTGCAGTTCTATTCGGGCAAATTTTCTACTTTTTTATGTCGAACCCATTTTGGTATATCATTGCCAATCCGGCTGCTGGCAACGGCGCCGTTGCGCGGCAATGGCCCGAGATTGAAGAACTGTTGCAGGAACTCGGCTTTTCGTACAGCATAAAATTTACGGACAGCCGGGGGCATGCGGTGCGGCTGGTGGAAGATGCCATACTGAAGGGCCACCGGCACTTGTTGGGTATTGGTGGCGACGGCACCAACCACGAAATTGTGAACGGCATTATGCAACAGGACCGGATTCCATCGACCGACCTGCACTATGCCCTGCTGCCCATTGGCACCGGCAACGACTGGGCGCGGATGTACGGGATTCCCAGCGATCCGCGCCAACGCCTCTTGCGCCTGCTGGAGGGCAATACCGTTTGGCAGGATGTCGGCCTGGTGTTGTACTGGCAGGAAGGTCAGGCAGCCGCCCGGTATTTCGCCAATGTCGCTGGTATGGCCTACGACGCCTATATTGCCCGCCAACTCGACCGGCACCGCATGGTATCGCGCCTCCAATATCTGCTGATGGTGGGCCGGTATTTGTTCAAATACCGGCTTCGGCATGCCCGCTTGCTGTTCAACGAGCAAGTGGTGGAAGACCATTTTTATACCATCAATATCGGGGTTTGCCGGTATTCCGGCGG
>JADLDL010000211.1 GCA_020846655.1 Saprospiraceae bacterium
AGCCGGCTATGCCGAAGGGGCCAGCCCGCGCCAATTTGCCCTGGCACGCTACAACTCGGGCACCGTGGTGGGCACGGTAGAGGCTGAAACAGGGATTCCGGCTATCCGCTTGTCGCCCAACCCGGCCAGAGCCGGCGGCCAACTGGCCCTCCAACTGACACCCGATGCTGCCGGCCCGCTTCGCCTGCAATTGCTGGGCGCCGACGGCCGCCTGCTGCACACCTTCGCCGAACAATCGATGGTTGCCGGCGAACAAACCCTCCAGGTCGAACTGCCCGCCGGACTGCCGGCCGGCGAACACTGGCTGCGCCTCGAAACCCGTCAGGGCGCAGGGGCTTTGCCGGTAGTGGTGGTGCAATAGTGTTGGTTTAAAATATTGCTCCTGCCGAATTGCTCATTGAACATTGGCCATTAGTCATTGAACATTTCAATTTTAAACCTTTTAAAATTTGATAATTTTCAATGACTCCTTTTAAAATGACCAATGTTCAATGACCAATGTTCAATTTTTAGTTAGGTGGAGGCCGGCCCAAGCCTACGGAATCCGCCCCACTTTAATCACTTTGACTTCGATGCGGTTGTTCAACTCGTGCTCAGCGTTGGTGCAAGTAGAGCCGTCGGTACAGCGGTTGCGCAATTGGCTTTCCCCTTTGCCAAAGGCATTCACCCGGTTTTCGGCGATGCCTTTGTATACCAGGTAGGTTTTTGCATTTTTCGCCCGGTCATTCGAGAGGTCGAGGTTGGCTTTGGCATCGCCACGGCTGTCGGTGTGTACCGCCAGGTCGATTTGCATATCCGGGTAGCGCTGCATCAGGTCGACCAGGGCGTCCAGGTGGCGGACTGCGCTCTGGTTCAGCGTGTTTTTGCCCGGATCAAAACGGATTTTATCCATGGTGATCACATAACCATCCTGAATGGAACGGGCCAGCACTTCATCGGCTTTTTTGGAATCAGCAGCCGTGATTTCTACTGGTTGCAGCCGAACTTCTGAGTTGATGGATTTGGTGCGTTCGGCTTTCAGTGTCGAGTTTTGGGCCCGGAAGCCGTCTTTTTTGACCTGCATCAGGTATTCTCCTTCCAGGGGCAGGCAAATGTCATACTCCCCGTTGCCATCGGTATGCGCGGTCACCTGTTGGTTGCTCTCCTTGTGGATAAAGGTCAGGGTCGCGTTGGAAATCCGGGTGCCGAATTTGTCGGTCGACACGATACCGGCCGTGCGGTGGCAAACGGCTTCTTCAAACAAAGCCAGCGTGACGGTACCGCTTTTGTCCGGCTCCACAGAATACAGCCGTTCGGAGGTTTGGTACCCGTCGAAACTGGCCAGGATGAGGTAACTCCGGTACATCACAAACTCTGCAAAGGCATAGCCGCCGCCATTGGTGTAGTTGTCGGGGTTGCCCAGTTTGTCGGCATCTTTGCGGATCAGGCGCAGGCTCAGCGAGTTGGGCGATTCGGGCGTTGGCGCCAGGTCGACATCGTAAAAATCATTTTGGGCCGAAATAAAACCGTCGTCCGAGGGATGCAAAATACGAATGGCAGCGCCGGGGATGGGCTGGCCGGTGCGGCCGTCGGTGACGAGGATTTGGATCCGGTTGGAGGCAGGTTTTTCCACGCCTTCAATGCCGTTTTCGATAAAAAAGGAGTACACGTCGTCTTTGCCATGCCCGCCGGGGCGGTTGCTGCAAAAGAAGCCCCGGGTACCGTCTGCGTTGGAGATAAAAGCCATGTCGTCTTCGACGCTGTTGAACGGCTCGTTCAGGTTGGTCACACCGTCGTCGGGTTTTTCCAGGTTAACGTAGAACAGATCCAGTCCGCCCATCGAATTGTGCCCACCCGAGGTAAAAAACAAGGTTTTGCTGCCAAAAGTAATGAAGGGGAACACCTCGTTTTTCTCGGTATTGATTTCGGGGCCCAGGTTGATGGCGGCGCCCCAGCCCTCGTCGGTGCGTTCGCTGACGTACAAATCGTAGCCGCCATAGCCGCCGGGCATATCGGAAGTGAAATAGAGTTTGTTGCCTTCCACGTTCAGGCTGGGGTGCATGCAGGAATACGAGTCGTTGTTGAAGGGCAGTTCCTGCACATTTTCCCAGTCGTATTTGCCCAGGCTGGCCGTGTAAATTTTCATGCGCACCCGGCCGCTGGGGTCGGCTTTTTGCACCCCTTTGAACATGTTGTTCCGGGTAAAAAAGATGGTTTTGTCATCACGGCTGAAACAGACCTGGCCTTCGTTGAGGCTGGAATTGATTTCTTCGGAGAAGGGCGCGCGCACCATCGGCTCTTCGTTGGCGTCGAGCGGGGCGTAGAAAATATCGAAGGAAGAGCGGTCCAGGTAGCGTTTATCGGCCGGGCCGACTTTACTGCTGTTGCTGGCGTACACGATACCGGCGTCGTAGTAGGCCGGGCAATAATCGATGCCTGGACCGTTGAGCGAAGCCGCGTTGCGGAGGAGCGGTGGCCGGACGATGTTTTTTTCCCGGAACCGGTCTTTCGACTTGCTTTTCGACGATTGTTGGGCCAGGGCCGGTTGAATCGTCAACAAAAACAAAAGGGGGGAGAGGAGGATTACGTACTTCATGGTCATGCTGAAATAAAGGTTAAAACGTTGCCAAAACGCAGGAAAGCCCTCGAAATTGCCCCTGGAAACGTTGAGACGGCAATCGGCCCGATTAGTTACGGAAATCGTTTCCGGCGTCTATGGTGCTGCCTTCCGGCGGGTTGAACCACCAGCGGGCCGTGGCTTCCACCGAGCCATTGGAAAACCGCCGCAGGCGCGTGAGGCCGATGTCGTAGGAGACGCAGAAAAACAGGTTTTTCGTGGCCTGAAGCCCTGCCATGACGGCTACGCTTTCGCCCGCGCCGTTGGTGTCGCCACCGGCCCGGTAGCTGACGCCGCCATAAAATTTGTCTTTGAGCAGGGCGCTGAGGTTCAGTTCGATTTCGAGTGGCGCATGCACCACCAATTTGACCAGCAACTCAGGCGTGAACTTGAGGTTCTCGTTGGCCTCCAAGGTGGCGCCGGTCATGATGTTGAAATGGCGCTCCTCGCGGGAAAGGATGCCGCCGTATTCGGCAAAGTCGATGCTGTTTTTGAAAAAGCGCGGGAGCGCAAATCCGGCGTACCATTTGTCGGCGCTGTAGTAAAAGCCGGCGCCAAAGTTCATCACAAACTTGTTGCGGGCCTCAATCGGAATAGCGCCGTCGGTGCCGGCCGGCGTGGGGCTGTACAGGCGATCGTCCGACCAGTTTTGGTACAGGTTGCGAAGGCTGGGTTGCACCCCCAGGCCCAGATAACCCCGTCGCATCTTGATCCGGTAGCAATAGACGATGTCCAGGGTCATCGTTCGGGTGATGCCGATGCTGTTCCGGGTAAGGTTGACCCCAAAGCCCATCCGGTCGTTGAGCCAGGGCTGGTTGTACGACAGGATTTGCGTGTTCGGCGCCCCGTCAATACCCATCCATTGGTTGCGGTAAATAGCCGACAGGGTGGGCGACACAAAACTGCCTGCATAGCCGGGGTTGTAGGCCAGTTTGTTGAACACAAACTGCGTGTATTGCGGCTCCTGTTGGGCAAATGCCTGGCCGGATGCTAATCCGAGCA
The DNA here is from genome assembly GCA_020846655.1 of Saprospiraceae bacterium. Lineage (GTDB taxonomy): Bacteria > Bacteroidota > Bacteroidia > Chitinophagales > Saprospiraceae > M3007. Next base: position 3,599 of record JADLDL010000211.1, read on the forward strand.
GGATTCCGAAGGTGATTAGTTTGGTATAAAAAGGATGCATACGCAAGGGATTGATCGGTGTGAACGGGAAAATTTTCAACAGTAGCCGGCTAGCGTTGAATCAATAAAAATCCGGTACTCGCCTGGCTTTCGCCGGCCAGTCGCACGAGGTAAAAATACGTGCCAGCCGGCAGCGGCTCGCCGTTGTAGGTGCCGTCCCAGGTGTTGTCGTACGGTTGTTTGTGGTACACCTGGTCGCCCCATTGGTTGAAAATAGTCACCTCGCTGTCCGACTCGCCCTCGCCACCCACCAGGCATTGCGGCGGAATGACAAAAATGTCGTTGGCGCCGTCGCCATTGGGTGTGATGATGCTAGGGATCAGGCATTCGCCGGCTTCGCTGACAAAGAACTTGACTTTGGCTGTGGCGCAGGCACATTCCGGGATGATGTTGCACAACTGGTAGGTCAGTTCGTCGGTGCCCGAAAACGTCAGTTTGGGCAGGTACGAGAGCTGGCCTGGAGCCAGTTCTTCGAGGCTGCCGCCCGAAGGGGCGCTCAGGATTTGAAAGATGTATTGCGGCGGTTTTACGTCGTTTTGCAACACGTCTAGCGTTATTTTTTGGCCGAAGGCCACGACGATAGAGTCTGAATAGGCCACGGGCGCCAAGTCAAAAAAGATGCTGACGGTATCCCGCGAGAGCGCTCCGCACAAGCCGTTGTTGGTTTCCCACTGGAAAATATTTTCGCCGATTTGCAAATTGCGCACCTTGGACTTAGGGTCGTTGGGGTTGGCAATTTTGGCGCCCGGGTTGTTCAGGCTGATCCACTGGCCTGTTTCCAGGGTGTCCAGTTTGCCGGCTGTAAAAAACGTGGAGGAGTCCGAGTCGCACAAATGCTGGTCTTGCCCCGCATCCGGCTGGCCACTTACGGTGTGCACGGCCACGCGGGCGGTGGCAGTGCTGCAGCCCGCGATTTCAAAGGTCCAGTCGAAATAATACACCGTAGGTGGGAATACATTGCTTACCGTGGTGTTCGGGTTGTCGGGATCGGCGATGATGACCGGCGGCTGCTGGAGGCTTTGCGCCGGCGGTTGCGTCCAATGCCCGCTGACGGTTTGGCCGGGAATGGCACTGAGTTCAATGTTATCCGAACTACAGGAGATGACAATGGAGGGATCGACCAGGGGTTGTTCAAATTTGGAAATGGATACCTCGACCGTATCCTGGCTGTAGTTTACACAGGCGCCTTTCGTGAGCGACCAGACAAACAAATGCGTTGTGCCGGCTATGCCACCGACTACCTGTGAATTGGGCAATTGCGGGTTTACCACCGTGATCGCAGGCCCGGAGAGGTGGGACCAAAGCCCGTTGACCCCGGCGGGCGGGATGCCTGCATTTAATTTAAACGGCAGTTCATCGCAGGCTTTAAAATTTACACCGGCAAAGGCCGTGCCCGGCGGCACTTCATCAAAGGTGACAAATACCAGGTCTGAGGGCTCCGACAAGCAGCCGTCGAGCATGGCTCGGACATAAAACGAGTGAATGCCGGCCTGGAACCCGCTGAGATCGGTAACCGGGCAAACCAGCGAAAACGAGGCTGGCCCGAGTGGCAATTTCGTTTGGTTGTTGTACCAAATATATTGGGCGCCGGGTGTGGCGGAGCCGGGTGCTACCGTCAGGGTCAGCACAGCGCCGGCCTGGTCGAGGCATATGGGAGCGGCATTCAGGATGGAGGGTTTGCCGGGGCGGGCCTTAATTTCCACACAGACATTGTTGGCCTCCGAGGCGCAGCCGTTTACCGTAGCAACTACGAAATAGCAACCTGCAAATGCACTGCCCACTACCGGTACCGTAGGATCTTTGATGCTCGCCGTGAAACCAGAGCCCGCAGGGCCGGTCCAGGAATAACTGGCGCCCGGCACCGTAGAGGCATACAGGCGCAAGGTGTCGCCCTGGCAAACCGGCGAGTTGGAACTGGCGATGGGAGCGGGTGGAAAGCCGTTGACCGTTATGCGTACTGCCGCAGAGGTATCCGAGGCGCAGTTGCCGGCCTTGACAACCAGGCGGTAATCGCCGTTGTGCTGCAAACCGGTGATCGGGTAATTCAGTTTGGATTGAGTTTGCGTAATGACGCCATTCGGCGTATGCCATTCAAAACTGGCGTTGCTGCCGTAATCGCTGGCATTGAGCACGGAAATGCTGAACGCGCCACCCACGCAAAACGATTGATCCGGACCCAATTGGGGCGTAGCCGGCTGTGCGACCACATTGATTTCGGTAGAACCAACATTGGATTTGCAACCAAATGCGTCCGTCACAAAAATATTGTAGGTGCCGTTGTCTTTCGGGCATACGCTGGAAATCACCGGCATGGCCAGCGAAGAGGTGTTGAACAAGGGCGGCCCGGTCCAGGTGTAGGTGACGCTGCTGTTGGGCGGAAAAATAACGGCTTGCAACACCGCGTCCACGGTGCCGGTAGCGCAATCGGCACAAGCCGGGGCGTTGTTTGTCACGGAATTGACGGCCGGCGGCACCACCACCGTCACGGAGGCAGTAGCCGTTTGGGTGCAGCCCAGGGGCGTGCTGGCCGTCACAACGTAGACACCGGATACCGGCATGGTAAGTACGGGGTTGGGGCCGATCATCTCATAGCCACTGGGACCTTTCCAGGTATAGGTGACGCCGGGGGTCGTCGAATTGCCGTTCAGTTGAAGTGGCACCCCCTGGCAAATCGGAGAGTTCGAACTGGCCGAAACGTTTGGATAGGCTTGTATTTGTACCAATTTGGCGTCCGAAACATCGGATTGGCAGTTGTTCAACACAACCTGCAGGAACCAACTGCCCGAATCTGCCAAACTGGCCTGCGGGATCAGCAGTGAATTGTTGCTGGTAAAGGTGTCGGGCGCATTGGGCCGGATCCAGCGGTATTGCGCGGCAGTCGGCACGTTGTTGCACACCAACAAAATCGTATCCCCTTCGCACACCGAGGTGATGCCCGAAATAACAGGTTTCGGCGGCTTGGCCCGAATGGTCACCATCGTGGTATCCGGTGTGGATGGACAGCCGTTTTCAAACACTACCAGAATGTAGGCGCCGGCGTTGCTGCTCTGCGCGCAAGCGGTAACCGAGGGGGTCTGCGCGGTGCTGTTGAAGCCGGGGCCGTTCCATTGGTAGCTAATGCCCGGCCCGGGTGGGAAGTTGGTGCCCAAGGCTATGGGTTCGCAGGTGCAAACCGAAATGACTTTGCTGCTCACGGTGGCTACTGGCCGGGCCTGAACGGTTATTTCTTTGACGGGCGAAGGCACTGATGTGCAGCCATCCGCCGAAACTTTGACGTAGAACTGATGTAAGCCGGGCGCGGGCGTGGGCACGGTAAACAACGGCGTGGTCGTCGTGCCAATCAGGGTCGAACTTGCCGGTGTGCCCGAGTACCAGGCATACATCACGTTGTTGCCGCCAAAGGCCGTGCATTGCAGGGTCAGGTTGGCGCCCTGGCAAATGAGGCTGGGTGTGTTGAAAATTTCGGGTTGCGTAGGGAGTTTGGTTAGGTCGAGCAGCACCGAGCCCACTGCCGTACACCCGGATGGGCCGGTGATCGTCACCACATAGGTGCCTTCGTTCATCGTCGTGGCATTCGGGATTTCCGGGTTTTCGGCAAACGAAACAAAGTTTTTTGGCCCGTTCCAGACGTAGGTATAGCCGGTGTTGGGCGCCGGCGGGTTGGCGGAAAACTGCACCTTGAAGCCCTCGCAAACGCCCGGCGTTACGGTGGGCTGAAACGTAACGGTTTTGACTCGAACGGTGGCCGTGCAGGTCGAACTGTTGCCGGCGGTATCGGTCACCGTCAGCGTCACCGGATAGGTGTCGTTGGGTGGCGTGGCCATATTGCAGGTAAAAATGGTTTGGGAGAGCTGGTAACTCAGGTTGGTGCCCGAGCAATTGTCGGTGCTGCCGTTGTTGATTTCTGCCGGCGACAGGGTATAGTCGATCGAACCGGACGGGTTGGTAAAAATGGTGATCAAGCGGCACAGCGCCACCGGCCGCACCGTGTCGCGCACAGTCAGGGCAAAGGTGGAATTGCCTTCGTTGCCACTGTTATCCAGCACTTTGTATTGCGCGCTATACGTGCCGGCAGTCAGGGATACTGTTGTTTTGTTGCCGGTCAGTTGGCCAGATTGTACAGTAAGGTTGTTTTGTTGAATCGTATAATCCACCACAGCTTGGTTGTACATCAGCATCACCTGAATGGTGCTGGTTCCGTCAAAGCCATTGGTTATTGGGCCGCAAGGATTGATGAAGTCGGAAAAATTCACCACATCGCGGTTGGCTTGCAAACTGATACTGGCTGTTCCGTCGGCCGCCCAACTGTTGATTTGCGCAGCAGAAACCGGGATAATGGTTTCGTGTACGACGCTGCATTCGCCGGTGATGGAAGGGGTGGTGGCCCCCAAGAAAGCATTTTGCTCGTCCAGTACCTTGAAAAACTCGCCGGTGTTGCCGTTGTCGCCCAGGTGGCTGATTTTCAAAATTCCCCCGGTCACGGCATTCGGAATGACCCCTGGAATGCTCAAGACCAGGTTTTTGGGCACCCAGCCGGCGTTGGGGTCATTTTCAAACTGGACGGGCGCTATGGCGGAAGATTTGTTGATGTCAGCAGAAAAACCGCAGTTTTCACTCAAGTTCGGAAACGGCAGCGGCACTACGGCGATGCAATCGTTCGTGCCAGTATAGGCCGTGATCGGCGCCGGCGCAATGACGGTCGGTGGTTCGGTGTCTTCAATCCGGACAATCGTGGTGGCGGTACTGGAGTTGCCCGCACAATCGCTTGCTTTGTAGAGGATCAGGTGGTCTCCGGCATCCAGGAAAAAACTGGTAGCCGGTGGATAGTCGATAAATGGGGCATTGTCGATGGACACCTCCACCGTGAGCGGCACTTGCTGCGTCGCAACGGCATAACTGATGCTTGCCCGGGCGCGCCCGCCGGTACAGTAGGCGTTGCAGGCGTCTGGGCCATTACCATTGGGCGACAGGATAATGTTCAACTGCCCGTCGGTCAGCCAGGCATTGAGCAGTGCCGCCGGTATGCTGAAGGTGGTGTCGCCACTCGATCCGCAGGGGGTCAGGGTGCGCTTCGTTCGGCCAATGTGAAAGCCATCTTCGCCCCAGATCTCAAAAGTTTCCGACAGTAGTTCCGAATCGGCCATGTCCAGCGCCACGGCCAGCGTCGCATTGCCGACCACCGGCACCGCCGGGGGCATGTTGGGCGCAGACCATGAAAATACCACGGTATCCACCGGCACCAGGTCGACCGGTGTTCCGCTCGGAGTCAGCACAACGGTGTCACGAAGCAACAGGTTGCTGGTTTGTGCAGTGCAATCATCAAAAACCGACAATAACGAGGGTACGACCGTGTTGGCGCCGCAAGCGCCGGGCGCCGTTGGCGTTTTTACAGTGTCCAGGGCGAGTATTTCAGGGCCCGCATTGTCCTGCACCATAATCGACTGGGTATAGGTGCGGCTGTTGCCGCAATTGTCCACGGCCGTCCACTCGCGGCGAATCATGTAATTGGTCCAATGCGCACAATTGGCCGGATTGGGGTCGCGGATTTCCGTTTCCACAAAACTGATGTCCACTTCTTCATCACAGTTGTCAGACCCCATGACAACGCCGGGTGCCGGCGGCGCCGGAATGGCATTGCATTCGGCCGGCGCATCGGCCGGCACGCCGCTCAAAGTAGGGGCTATGGTGTCTGCGACGATAATGTCCTGGCTGAAGTAGCCGGTATTGCCACAAAGATCGGTGCTCGACCAACTCAGCGTTCGGGTGTACGAATCGCTGCAAGGCCCGCCGGTGATGATATCATTGGTCAAAACAGGCGCCGAGGCAATGCCCGTGCAAAGGTCTGTAGCCGCAGGCGCAGGCGTCAGCGGCAATGGAACCATACAGATAAAAGTCGTGTCCGAAAATCCGGAAAAATCGGGCGGAATATTATCGAGCACCTGGATCGTTTGCTGGCTGGTTCGGCTGTTGCCACAATCGTCGGTCACCGTAAAGGTGCGCACGATGGTATACGTGTAATGGCCACACTGCGCAGGATCTGGGTTTTGATTGGAAAAATCGGCAAATGTCAGGCTGGCAATGTCGCCGCAGTTGTCGGTCGCCACCACATCCTGGCCCAAAACAGGCGCCGGCGGCAGGGCAAACGTATCGCAGCGGATCGTGACGGACGCTGGCGAAAGCGTAATCAGCGGTTTGGTCGTATCGCTCACCACAAAAGTTTGTGTGGCCGTTTGCGTATTGCCGCAATCGTCGGTCGCGATCCAGGTGACCAGCAGGGTGTACGAGTCCGAGCAAAGCGTATTCACCGTTTGGAAATTCGAACTGATACTGACGGCGTTGTCACAATTGTCCGACACGTTTGCCGTCGGCAAGGGCGGCGTAGTGTTGGGGCAATATAAATTTACGGTAGGCGCCAGTCCCGAAAAAACGGGTTTGGTGGTATCGCGAATACGGAACCGGATCACCGTGGAACCGGTGTTGCCGCAGTCGTCGGTAGCCCGAAAGCGCACGTCGACGTGCCAATTGCAGTTGTGGGCAGGAATAGCAGGGTAAGGGCCGGCATTGAACAGGCCGTTGCCCGTTTGGCCGCTGGAAGTGGTCCAGGAAAAATTGGTCCAGGTGTAGGCAGAGCAATCATCGCTCACCAGCGCGTTGCCGTGGTTGTTGATCCAACTGACCAACGCGGTGCTGTCGCTGCTGCCACCACATTCTTCGATTTGCTCGGTACCGGTCAGCGTAGGGGCAACGGTGTCGATGGCGGCGAAAACAGCATTGCCCATAAGACTGGTATTGCCGCAGGCGTCGGTGGCATAAAAAGATACCGAAACCTTGCCGTGCACCTGGTTGTAGGTCTGGCTACCGATCTGCTGGGTGCTACAGCCGTTGGCAAATGAATTGGTAAAAGCAGCCACCACTTGCGCAGAATCCACGGGGATGTCGCTGATCCTCATGCTGTAGTTCAATTCGGCATCCGGGGTGCAGCCGTCGTGGGCGACCAGGCGCGCGCGCCGGTGAATCCAGTCGGCCAAAGCAGCCAATTGGTTGTTGGCTGGAGGAGAGCAGGCCGCTACGCTGTCCCTTGGCGCAAGCACCACAAGGGGGCCGTCGGGGTCTGTGACCGTAAAAGTAGCCGTCCGGGTTACGGCAAAGCCGCAGCTGTCGGTGGCTTGGAACGTGACGGTGAGTGGGGCCGGGCAACTGCCGGTGATGACGCCTGGGCCATTGTGGGAGTAGCCCGCCACGCCGGAGGGGTCGCTGGCTACAAAATTACCCAGTTGGGTGCTGAGCCAGAGCGGGTAGGCTGTTGCGAGTTGGGTGCAGGCGCCCGTCCCGTTTTGCGGCGCGGAGAGCACCGTTGGTGGCGACAGGTCCTGGAGGATCGTGATGGTTTGGGAAAATATGCCGGTGTTGCCCGATTGGTCGGTGGCCAGCCAGGTACGCACAAAGGTGCCGGCGGCGCAAAGTGCGGGCGGAGTGGTCTGTGAAAACGTGACCGTCAGGGTGGTGTGGCAGCTGTCGTTGGCCGTGAGGGCAGGTGGTGGCGGCACTTGCCGGATGGAGGCGTAGCTGACAGCGGGCAACAAGCCGCCGGGGTTGACGACCGGCTTGGTGGTGTCGGTGAAACTGACAAAAAACTCAAAATACGCCGTGTGGCCCTGGTTGTCCTGCACTTTCCAGTACAGGTGCGCTACTTCGTCAAAATTCCAGGCGCTGTTCAACAGGAACCCGGAGGAATCCGGATCAAACGCCGATAAGGTAATGATACCCCCGGCAGTAGAGCTCACATTGGGCGTGCCGATGTTTCCGGCCAGGATGTTGGAACAACTGCTTGCGAGAACGGGGATGGAATTGGGACCCGGATAATTGAAATTAAAAAATCCTTGTTGGGCAAATGCGCCGGACAAGCTGATCCAGGAATAAAAAAGACAAAAACCAAGCACCACCCGCCAGTGCATGCGTAACCGGTTTTTCATACCAACATGTTTGAGGCCCGGCCATCGCGAGGTGACCGATACTGTGTCAAGGGATAGAATTCAACTTTCGGATTATCGATTAAAATACCGGCTTTTCCAGAGATTGACCGATGCGGGAAGGATTAAATACGTCTATTCGGTGTCGTTATTTAACTTTTTGTCTTTCACGTTTTTATCGAGAAAGGCATTGATATCGTCCACGTTGTAATCTTTGATGATTTCCCCCATCTCATTTACCCGGATGTCCATTGATTTTAAATCGGCGTGAACGGGGGTTTTGGAGCCTTGTGGTTTTGATTTGTTTTTTTTGGCCATGGTTAACACATTTCAAAAGTACATAAAATAACAGGATTGGGAAGTACGTGCTGCCAGAACGCTGTCGGCAGCACTCAGGGGAAGCGGTTGTTTTCAGGCATTTGCCGCAATACAGCGGTTAAAATAATCCATGCCTTCGCGCAGGCGGCGGGTCGATTCGGCGCGTCCGAGCACGGCAGCCATTTCAAATACAGCGGGGCCTTTCATCGTCCCGGCCAGGGCCAGCCGTAGCAGGGGCAATACTTCACCCGGCTTCAGGCCCTGGTCCTGGATAAATTGTTTGACCTGTTCTTCCAGTGGCGCTGCTTCAAACACGGGGGCGTTTTCCACCGCTCCGATGAGGGCTTCAAACGCTGGTTGGAGGCCTGCCGACCATTTTTTAGCGATCATTTCATCGTCATACAGTTTTATCGCTTCGAAGAGGTAGTAGCCTTGTTCCACAAAATCGGGTAAAACCGTCACGCGCTCTTTCATCAGCTGTACCACCTGGCTCAGAAAGGCAGTGTCGGCCTGATATCCTTTGGCAGCAGCGAGGGGCTGAATGGCGGCAGCCAGTGCGGCAGGGTCCATGGTTTGGATATACCGCTGGTTGAACCATTTGGCTTTTTCGTAATCAAATCGCGCCCCGCCCTTGCTGATGTGTTCGAGGGAGAAGGCCTGTATCAGTTCATCGAGGCTGAATATTTCCTGGTCGCCGCCGGGGTGCCAGCCCAGCAGGGCCAGAAAATTGAGCGTGGCAGCGGGCAGGAAACCGGCTTCGCGGAAGCCCGGGAAACTATCTTCTGCTGTTTCGCCAGCCCAGGCCAGCGGAAACACGGGAATGCCAAATTTGGCGCCGTCGCGTTTGCTGAGTTTGCCATTGCCCACGGGCTTGAGGATCAGGGGCAGGTGTGCAAACTGCGGCATGGTATCGGTCCAGCCGAAAGCCTGGTACAACAACACGTGGTGGGCGGTGCTGGGCAGCCATTCTTCGCCCCGGATCACATGGGTGATGCCCATGAGGTGGTCGTCTACGATGTTGGCCAGGTGGTAGGTCGGCATACCATCCGTCTTCAGGAGCACTTTGTCATCCAGTTCGCTGCTTTGAAAAACGACTGCCCCCCGGATGAGGTCCTGGATATGCACGTCCTGGCCCGGCTCCACGCGCAGGCGGATCACATACGGGTCGCCGGCCGCCAGGCGTTGTTGCACGGTTTCGGCAGGCAAGCTCAGGCTGTTGCTGAGCAAATGACGCGTATGGGCATTGTAAGTAAAATTTTCTTCGGCTTGGCGTGCAGCTTCGAGGGCTTCGGGGGTGTCAAAGGCAAAGTAGGCTTTGCCTTTGGCGACCAGTTCATGGGCATATTGGTGGTAAACAGGCTTGCGTTCGCTCTGGCGATAGGGGCCCAGCTCGCCGCCAAAACCAACGCCTTCGTCGGGCAGCAGGCCAACCCATTTCAGCGCTTCGACGATATAGGCTTCTGCGCCGGGCACATAGCGGTTTTGGTCGGTATCTTCGATCCGAAGGATAAAGGTGCCGCCGTGCTGGCGGGCAAATAAATAATTGTACAGGGCGGTGCGCACGCCACCGATATGAAGGGCGCCAGTTGGCGAAGGGGCAAATCGTACACGAACAGACATGCTGATTACAGATTGGGTTTGGGCTGATTAAAATTAGTTTTAAAAATATGCGTTCTCTAAAGCCCGGCAAAGAACGCATAAGATACCCAAAAAAAATCGTAATTTTCCGTATTTTAGCGGCAATTTGAGACAAAAGTAGCGCTTTACTGTTTAATCCTTTGCACTATCGAACAACACCCATTGTAGAACATGTATTTGGTCAAGACACCTAAATTGGTCCAGGCCCTCCTGCCCGCATACCTCTGGCAGGTCCCTACCACCGAAAAAACCTTGTATTTAACTTTTGACGACGGCCCAATACCGGTGGTCACACCTTGGGTGCTGGACACCCTCCGGCACTGGCACGCCAAGGCTACTTTTTTTTGTGTCGGCGAAAATGTGCAGCGGCACCCCGATGTGTTTTTGCGGCTGCACGCCGAAGGCCATTCCACCGGCAACCACACCTTCAACCACCTGAACGGCTGGCATACCGAAAACCTGGCCTATTTCCACAACGTGCGCCATTGTGCACACCTGGTCAAAAGCAACTTGTTCCGGCCCCCTTATGGCCGGCTCCTGCCCAGCCAGCGGGCATTCCTTGAGCGCCACTACCGGATTGTGATGTGGGATGTGCTGAGTGGCGATTTCGACCCCAGCCTCAGCGCCGAGGCCTGCCTGAGCAATGTGCTGGAAAATGCCCAACCCGGCTCGATCATCGTGTTGCACGACAGCCTGAAAACCGTCGCCAAACTCCGGGTCATCCTACCTCTCCTGCTGCACCATTTTTCAGCCGAAGGCTACCGCTTCGAGGCGCTGCCTATGCGCCAACCCATACATCCTTCTTCCCTGCGCAGCCGTGCCCGCGAACTTTTCAAAATCTAAGGTTGAGAGGTTGGAGGGTTGGAAGGTTAGAAGGTTGGAGGGTTAGATGGTTGGAAGGTTAGATGGTTAGAAGGTTGGAGGGTTAGATGGTTGGAAGGTTAGAAGGTTAGATGGTTGGAAGGTTAGAAGGTTGGAGGGTTGCTGTGCGCCATAAAGTTTTGTTGCCGTAGTTGGCGTCCCCGCCAACTACATTCGAGATCCTGGCATGCCTTCGCTCCGCCGTTGCTGAAAGGTTAGATGGTTGGAAGGTTAGAAGGTTGGAGGGTTGCTGTGCGCCATAAAGTTTTGTTGCCGTAGTTGGCGTCCCCGCCAACTACATTCGAGACCCTGGCATGCCTTCGCTCCGCCGTTGCTGTTGGCGGGACGCCAACAGCGGCAAAACCTTCCAACCATCCAACCTTCCAACCATCTAACCATCCAACCTTCCAACCATCTAACCTTCCAACCATCTAACCATCTAACCGTCCAACCATCTAACCTTCCAACCGTCTAACCTTCTAACCTTCCAGTCCAATTTGTGCCAGGTGGTGTTGGAGGTGGCGCAGATAATCGGCAGCCAGATCTTCCAGCGAAATGGTTTCGGTGGCGCTTGGGCCGATCCGGCAAGGAATCGCCCAGGCTTCCGGGGGCATATGCCGCCAGATATGCGCGAGGTGGCGGTTGAGCAAAACCCAGAGCGACAACAGGTCGGCAGCAGGGTAGGCCTGGTAGTGTTGCAGCGCGACCCAGTCGTTTTGGCGGTACAGGATATGCACCGGCTGTTCTTCGTATTGGGCGCGTACAAAGCGCTGGATGTTATTTTGTGCGGAATCGACCAGGTGGCCAATGATCTCCTTTGGGCTCCATTTATCGGGTGCCGGGCGTCGGGTGAAGCTCGTTTCGGGAAGCGCCGACAGTCGTTCGGCGTACAGATGAGTAGCCTCGGCTAGCTCAGCAATCAGGTTCAGCAACATATGGGCAACTTATTGTTTGGGTGAACGGGCAGGCAACAGATCCAGAATCGCCTCGCGAATGAGTGGCTGCCGGCTCCAGAGGATAAAATGATCGCCTTTCGGTAAAATAATTTCCCGGTACCGGGCGCTGTTGACGAGCATCCGTCGCGCGAACGCCACGTTGCCGAAAGGCACCAGGCGGTCGTCTTCAGCATGAATCACCGTCACCGGACAGCGGATGCCGGCCCAAAGGGGCAGCAAGGCCCGCAACTCGGCTTCCAGCAGTTTGATTTCGCGGTTGCTGGTCCATAGGCTTTTCGGCGTGAGCCACCGCAGCGGCGGTGCATCCACCGCCGCCTGCCACCAGGGATGCTCTTCCAGGTCGGGGTCGATAGAGCCGGCCACGATCACCAGCCCGGCCACCTGCTCCGGATAGTCCATGGCAAAACGCGCCAAAACAGGGCCGCCCAGGGAGTGGCCCACCAGCAGGGCTTTTTGCCCCGGCGCCAACCGGCTCCGAATGGCTTCGGCCGCGGCGGCCTGGCGTTCGAGAGAACCTTCGGCCCGCCCGAACCCGGAGCTATAGCCAAAGCCCGGCCGGTCCAGCGTGACGAGGCAGGCTGCCCGGCTCAACACCGTATCGGCCAGATACCCCAGGTACGCATCGGCCGAGCCCGGCGACCCGTGTACCAGCAGCACCAGCGGCAAACTATCGGGATCGCCCACATACACAGCATGAATATTCCGGTATGCCGGCATGGAAACATCCAGAAAAACCGGCGGCGCGGTTTGGCCTTTCGCGCGCAACGTAGGCTGCCACTCGGCATCCGGGGTGCGCATAGCCAGGCACCCAGCCTGCACGGCAAGACGCCAGGTCGCCAGCAGGGCGAGGAAAAAATACATAAACCATCGGTATTTGGGGCGACGACGGGTAGTTGTTTCCGGTACAGACATTGGGTAGATATAGCCCACCAGGACAGATGGAATAGCCGGCGCGCTGCTTTTCAAACAAACAGGGGCTAAAACAGCCAGACTACCCTTGTGTTTTCCGCCGTTTTGTCAAAAAACGCAGCAAATACAAAAACTGCAACAAAGCGGCCAGGGCGGCGGCAACATAGGTGAGGGCTGCCCAAAACAAGGCGTCTTTGGCGCCGTCGTATTGTTCGTCTCGGGCTACCCCGCTGTCGTCGAGCCAGGCCAGGGCCCGCCGGCTGGCGTCAAATTCTACTGGCAGGGTGATGAGGCTGAACAGGCAAATGGTGCCAAAAACAATAAGCGCGGCATACAAAATATAGACATTGTCCAGCATCACGGTGCCGGCAACGCCAAACATCAGGAAGTACTGCTGAATGGGTGCCATGATGCTGATAACCGGGGCGATCCGGGAGCGCAGGTACAGCATGGGATAGGCCGTGGCGTGTTGCACGGCGTGGCCGCATTCGTGTGCTGCCACGGCCGCAGCGGCGACGTTGCGGCCGTGGTACACATCGTAACTCAGGTTGACGGTTTTGTCCCGGGGGTTGTAGTGGTCGGTGAGTTGGCCATTGACCTGTGTAATCCGGACATCGCTGATGCCGTAGTGTTGCAGCATGTTGGCGGCCAGTTCAGCACCACTGAGGCCGCCGGGCAGGGGCAGTTGGCTGTACTTGTTCAGTTTGGCCCGGAGCGTAGTGCTCAGTAGCATGCCGATGCCGGCAAAAATGATACTGATAAGGGCGAACATGCTGCGAGACGGTTTAGTCGATCAGTTTAAAGCCGGTGTATTTTTGAAGGGCTTTCGGAATCCGGATGCCTTCCGGGGTCTGGTTGTTTTCCAGTAGCGCCGCTACGATGCGGGCCAGGGCCAGGGCTGAGCCGTTGAGGGTGTGGGCCAACTGGATTTTGCCCTCGGCATCGCGGAACCGCAGTTGCATGCGGTTGCTCTGGAAGGTCTCAAAATTGGACACCGAACTGACTTCCAGCCAGCGCTGCTGGGCAGCCGACCACACCTCAAAGTCGAAGGTTTTGGCCGAGGCAAAACCCATGTCGCCGCCACAGAGCAGCAACACCCGGTAGGGCAGCTCCAGTTTGGCCAACAAACGTGCCACATGGCTGACCATCGATTGCAGGGTTTTGTACGAGCGGTCGGGGTGTTCGACCTGCACGATTTCGATTTTGTCGAACTGGTGCACCCGGTTGAGGCCGCGCACGTGAGCGCCCCAGGCGCCGGCTTCGCGGCGGAAGCAGGGCGTGTAGGCGGTCATTTTGATGGGCAGGTCTTTTTCAGCCACAATTTCGTCGCGCAGGATATTCGTGACCGGCACTTCGGCAGTGGGGATCAGGTACAGGCCGTCGCGTTCGCAGGTGTACATTTGGGCTTCCTTGTCGGGCAATTGCCCGGTCCCGCGGGCCGTGTCTTCGTTGACGAGTAGCGGCGGGATAATTTCCTCGAAGCCGGCTGTGATGGCTTCGTCCAGGAAGAACTGGATAAGGGCGCGCTGGAGTTTGGCGCCTTTGCCGCGGTATACCGGAAAGCCGGCGCCGGTGAGTTTGACGCCGAGTTCGAAGTCGAAAAGTTTGTATTTTTTAGCCAGATCCCAGTGGGGCAGGGCGTCGGCCGGCAGTTCGGGCATGGCTTTGGTCCAGGCTTTGGCTACTTTGTTGTCGTCGGGTGTTTTGCCTTTGGGCACGCTTTTGTGCGGGCAATTGGGCACCGTGTACAACAGATCGTCGAGTTGTTTTTTCAAGCCGCCGAATTGTTCTTCCAGGGCTTTGGTTTGTTCTTTCAACTGCGCTACCCTGGTCTTAAGGGCCTCGGCTTCATCTTTTTTACCCTGGCCCATCAGTTGCCCGATTTGGTTGGCCAATCGCTTGGCTTCAGCCAGCAAATCGTCCAGTTCTTTTTGGGTAGACCGGCGGCGGTCGTCGGTGTCCAAGATTTGCTGGATGACCTTGAGTTGTTGCGCGGACCAGTTTCTTTTGCGCAAGCCGTTGACAATCCGTTTGTTGTCGTCGCGAATAACTTTTAACTGAAGCATTTATAAGTAAGTATTTTTTCTTGGCTGCAAGATAGAGTGAATTTCAAAAAAGGATTATCTTTGCCCCGTTCATTTCTGACCAGGGCTGTACCAGCTGTTTTTGTGAGCGCGCCTCTTCACAACTTTTCCTCTCTGTTTTGGTTTGATTTCTGGCATTGCGCGGTAACAGCAGAGACAGCCTGCCGGTAGCGAGATTCCATCTTTCATCAATCCGTACCTCCTCCAAATTCACCTGCCATTCGTATTGCCGCTTGGCAATCCCACCACAAGACCATTTTTAGTTCGAATTTTCACCTAACCTGTTCCAAGACCCATCTACCGGCACCCTCCACGGCCGGCACCGCGTCCAACAACGTTCACTCCCACACACACATTAATATTTTCCTTTCCCATACCTGCCATGTACGATATTTTGCAGCTGAATGACATGCTGGTGCCCGAACTTAAAGAAATCGCTAGCCAGCTGGGGATTAAAGGGTACCACAAACTGACCAAGCAAGAAGTAATTTACAAGATCCTCGACGAACAAGCGCTAGCTCTTAAAAAAAGTGGCGGCGAAAAAGTTCCCGTGGTCGAAGAGCCCGCTCCGGGCCGTAAAATTGTGGTGCGCAAAGAACCCGTAGCGCCGGATATTTCCAAAAATGCACCCAGCAACGAAGACGATAAAGCCGGGAACAAACGCCCGCGCAAAACTATAAAAACGCCCGTTCCGGCCCCCAAGCCAGGTCCGAAACCGCCAGCAGTCGTTGAAAACAAACCCCTGGAACGCCGGGAGCCCGAACGCCCCCGCGAGGAGCGGAAAACGACGCCGCCAGCGGCCGAGCCCGAACGCAACCAGCCCCAGGGCGAGCGTCGCGAATTCCGCGACCGCAACCAGCCCCAGGGCGAACGCCGCGACTTCCGCGACCGCAACCAAGCACCCCAGCAAGGGGATCGCCGCGACGACCGCAATCAACAGCAAGGCGACCGCCCCGAGCGCCGCGATTTTCGCGACCGGAACCAAGCACCCCAACAAGGCGACCGGCCCCTACGCCGCGACGACCGCCCCGAACGCCGCGATTTTCGCGACCGCAATCCGCAAAACCGCCCGGGTAATCCCAACCTCGTAGACCCGGATGCCGCTAAACTGGTGACCGCCGAAGACGAAGATTTTGTGGTAACACCCATGGGCGAAGACGATGATGAAATGATCGTCCGCACCCCCTCGGCGCCGGCACCTGAGGAAAACGAACAACAACGCGCCCTC
This sequence comes from Saprospiraceae bacterium, assembly GCA_020846655.1. Lineage (GTDB taxonomy): Bacteria > Bacteroidota > Bacteroidia > Chitinophagales > Saprospiraceae > M3007. The sequence goes on from JADLDL010000211.1 coordinate 19,602, forward strand.
TCCCGCGCCGAAGCCGAACCCGTTGTGATGCCTGTTATCGAACGGTTCGACGTCGAAATCGACGGCATTATCGATGGCGAAGGCACCCTCGAAATGATGCCCGACGGCTATGGTTTCCTGCGCTCGGCCGACTACAACTACATGACCAGCCCCGACGATATTTACGTGTCGCCCTCGCAAGTCAAACTCTTCGGCCTGCGCACCGGCGACACCGTAAAAGGCGCCATCCGGCCGCCCAAAGAAGGCGAAAAATACTTTGCCCTGCTGCGCGTCAGCAAAATCAACGGCCTCGATCCCAAAGATGTGCGCGACCGGGTGCCCTTCGACTACCTCACGCCCCTGTTCCCAACCGAAAAATTCAACCTGCTCAGCAGCCCGACCGGCCGCGATTTCGGCAACCGCATCATCGAGCTGTTTACCCCCATCGGCAAAGGCCAGCGCGGTTTGCTGGTTGCGCAGCCCAAAACAGGTAAAACCTTCCTGCTCAAGGATATCGCCAACGCCATCACCAAAAACCACCCCGAGTGCTACGTCATCATCCTCCTGATCGACGAACGCCCCGAGGAGGTAACGGACATGCGGCGGAGCGTACGAGCCGAAGTGGTCGCCTCTACTTTTGATGAAGCCGCCGACAACCACGTGCGCCTCGCCAATATCGTGCTGGAAAAATCCAAACGAATGGTCGAATGCGGCCACCATGTGGTCATCCTGCTCGACTCCATCACGCGTATGGCCCGCGCCTACAACACTGTAGCGCCCGCCTCCGGCAAAGTTTTGTCGGGCGGTGTGGAAGCCACGGCCTTGCAAAAACCTAAAAAATTCTTTGGCGCTGCCCGCGCCATCGAACACGGCGGCTCCCTGACCATCCTGGCCACCGCCCTGATCGAAACTGGCTCCAAAATGGATCAGGTGATCTTTGAAGAATTCAAAGGCACCGGCAATATGGAACTGCAACTCGACCGCAACCTGGCCAACCGCCGCCTCTACCCGGCTATCGACCTTACCAAGTCGAGCACCCGCCGCGAAGAACTCCTGTTGGACAAAGACACGCTCCAGCGCATGTTTATCCTGCGCAACCACCTGGCCGATATGAAACCGGAAGAGGCGATGGAGTTTATGAAAAAACAAATGATGCACTCGAGCAACAACGAAGAATTCCTCGAGTCGATGAACCGGTAAACGGTGCCCGTGGCACCAAGGATATGTCCCGAATTTTTCCCGCCCGGAAAAATTCGGGATTTTTTTTGCCCAAATGATATTTCTGTCAAAATCTCCGGAACGACTTGGCTGAAGGTTTGATTCGCGTCTGATTCTTTGGTGTGCGGGCAAGTGGGTGGGTGGATTGTTCGTCGTGTCGTGGCCAGTTCCAAAGAAAATATGTTTTTGAATCGAGACGATTGGGGGCTGGGTTTGCGGCAGCGAATTGTTATCCGCCGCATTTTTGTCACCTTTCGACGAAAAGCAAAGAGACATGCCCTGCCCAAGTAAAATAAGGCATTATTTTCGCTCGCTATTCGGACGAATAGAGAAATAAAACATTTGCAAATTCCTGCTCCCAAGGCCTTCGGGCAACAACTGATTGCAATTTCAAGGATGTCGTAAATTCAAGTACAGTTATGCGCCTGATTCACCTGTTTATCTGCCTGATGGCACCATTGTGGGGAAGTAAAAATACGGGTTCGCTGGATGCCAACGTGACGGTGCTGCAAGGCATTGACGTGTCGCATTATCAGCAGGAAATTGCCTGGGAAACGGTGGTGGAAAAGAATGATTTGCAATTTGCTTTTGTGAAAGCCACCGAAGGCAGCGATTTTTCCGACAGTTTGTTTTGCCGCAACTGGAGCAAACTGCGCGCCTTGGGCCTCCGCCGGGGCGCCTATCATTTTTTCCGCCCGTATGGCTGCGGATTCGAACAGGCCCTGCATTTTCTGCAAACCGTTGAACTGGAAGCCGGCGACCTCGCCCCGGTATTGGACCTGGAAACCACCGACGGGGTGCCCACCGAAGTCATGCTCGAAGAAGCACGGATCTGGCTGCAAACCGTGGAACGCAGCCTCAACGTGCGGCCGATTATTTACACCAACCAAAATTTTTACGAAAAATACCTCGCCGGCGTGTTCGACAACCACCCTTTGTGGATCGCCCGCTACTCTGAGCAGGCGCCCAAACTCAGCGGCGGCATGGACTGGCGGTTCTGGCAATACTCCAACGAAGGCTGCCTCGATGGCATTCCTCAAAAAGTTGACCTGAACGTGTTCAGCGGTACCCCGCAAATGCTCGACCGCCTGTGCTGGTTCCCTTCCGAATCGCTCTCTACTCCCCTCGACGCAAAAGCCGCTCCCTGATCCTTCCCACGTTTTTGTTTTTTGGCCGCCACGCAATATCCCTGAAGGACAGGTGTTGTGTACCTTTGCTTTTTTCAACCTTTTCCACTGGCCATGACACAATACTCGGTATTTATCTACCTCCTCCTATTCTTCTTTTCGGCACAAGTTGCCAGCGCGCAAACCACCATTTCTGCCGATAAACTGCGCAAACACGTGACCTACCTCGCTTCCGACAAATTGCAAGGCCGCGGTACCGGCACCAAACAGGAACAAAAAGCAGCCGCCTACCTGGCCAAACAATTCAAAAAAGCAGGCCTCCAACCCAAAGGCAACAACGGCACCTGGTTCCACAACTTTACGTTTAAAAAATCGAGCGATCCGCACGGCAACGTTACAGAAAACGCCCCCCAGATCAAAAGCCAAAACGTGGCGGCTTACCTCGATAACGGCGCCCCATACACCATCGTAATCGGCGCCCACTACGACCACCTGGGCCTGGGACACGACCACAACTCCCTGGATGCCAACCCGGAAGGAAAAATCCACAATGGCGCCGACGACAATGCCTCCGGCACCTCCGGGGTGCTCGAACTGGCCCGCTATTTTGCACAAAACGGCGTCAAAGAACAACACAACTTCCTGTTCCTGTGCTTCTCCGGCGAAGAACTGGGCCTGGTCGGCTCCAAAAAATTTACCGAAACGCCGACCATCGACCTGTCTAAAGTCAGTTTTATGATCAACATGGACATGATCGGTCGCCTCAACGATGAAAAACGCATCATGGTGGGCGGCGTAGGTACCGCACCCAATTTCGTACCCCTGCTCAACCGCCTTGCAGGTAGCCTTACGGTAAAACAAGACAGCGCCGGCATCGGCCCCAGCGACCACACTTCGTTTTACCTGAAAAACATCCCGGTGCTCTTCTTCTTTACCGGCCAGCATTCGGACTACCACAAGCCTTCGGACGACACCGAGAAAGTCAATTTTGCCGGCGAAAAAGAACTGCTCGACTACGCCGTGCGCGCCATCGAAGAACTGGATAAAGAACCCAAGTTGATCTTCCAGGAAACAAAGTCCAAACAGGAAGATACCCCGCGCTTTAAGGTTACCCTCGGCATCATGCCCGATTACACCTACGAAGGCGAAGGCGTGCACGTGGATGGCGTGACGGAGGGCAAGCCTGCCTCCAAAGCCGGACTGCAAAAAGGGGATGTCATCGTGGGCCTCGGCGAATTTGCCGTGAAAGATATTCGCGACTATATGAAGGCCCTTGCCGCCTTTAAAAAAGAGGATACCACCAAAGTGAAAATCAAACGCGGCTCGGAGACAAAAGAATTTCCCGTGACGTTCTAAGTGGCGAACCACTGACCGCAGTGCCCCGCCCGGCCAACTATACCGGACGGGGCATTTTTGTATACCTTACGTTCAAAGCGATGAAAAAACTTCTCTTTGCCTTGCCCCTGCTGCTCTGGGGCGCTTGCCGTTCGCTCCAGCCCACCACGGCCTTACCACCCTCCCAACTGGCTGTAATCGCCTATTTCCACGGTAAGGCCGGTGAGGTATCGGCCTACCGGGTGGACCAATTGACACATATTATCTATAGTTTTTGCCACCTCCGGGGCGACGAACTGGCCGTAGACGACGCGGCCGATAGCCTCACGATCCGCGAACTGGTCGCGCTGAAACAAACACATCCACAACTGAAGGTGCTGCTGTCGCTGGGCGGCTGGGGGGGCTGTGCCAGCTGCTCGCCGGTGTTTGCCCGGGCCGAAGGCCGCCGCGCCTTTGCAGTGTCTGTGCGCCGGCTGATGCAGGAGTACGGCGCCGATGGCATTGACCTCGACTGGGAGTACCCGGGTATCGAAGGATACCCGGGGCATGCGTTTGAGGCGGCGGACAAGCGTCATTTTACCGAACTCGTGCAGGAACTGCGCCGCGAACTGGGGCCTCAGGCGGTCATCAGTTTTGCGGCCGGTGGCTTCCAGCAGTTTTTTGACCATTCGGTGGAGTGGGAAACGGTCATGCCCATGCTGAATTTTGTCAACATCATGAGCTACGACCTGGTCGGTGGCTTTAGCACCCGGACGGGCCACCACACGCCGTTGTACAGCACGCC
>JADLDL010000212.1 GCA_020846655.1 Saprospiraceae bacterium
GGCTATCCCACCAGCGTGCTGCTGGCCCTGCTGCCGCCACTTTGGTTTCGGGTGATGCACCCTCGGCTTTGAGCCGGCAACACCCTACTTTTGCCGCTCCTACACCAGCCGGCTTCGCCGGACCAAACCTATTTGTATGAAAAATTTTCTTTCTGCCCTCTCAGCGGCCCTGTGCGTCCTGTGGGGCTGCGGCGGAACGCCCAAATCGGAGCCCGCCAACCTGGTGCTGTTCAACGGCCATTTTTTCACTGCCGACAGCACCCAACCCCATGCCACCGCCCTGGCCATTCGGGCTGATTCCATTCTGTTTGTCGGCGACGATGCCGGCGCCAAAGCCCTCGCCGGCGCAGGCACCCAAGTGCTCGATTTGCAAGGCGCCTTCGCCATGCCCGGGTTCATCGAAGGCCACGGCCATTTTATTGGCCTGGGCAACAGCCTGCTGCACCTCAACCTGCTGCACACCAGCAGTTGGGCTGAAATCACCGGCCTGGTGGCCGAAAAAGCGCGCAAGGCCAAACCCGGCGAATGGATCGAAGGCCGGGGCTGGCACCAGGAAAAATGGACCGAGTCGCCCGGCCGCAGCGTCAACGGCTACCCCTACCACGATGCGCTCAGCGCCGTATCGCCCGACAACCCGGTGGTGCTCGGGCACGCCAGCGGGCACGCCCTGATCGCCAACGCCAAAGCCATCGAACTGGCCGGCATCAGCCGCGAAACCGCCGACCCCATCGGCGGCCGCATCGTGCGCGACGTGTCGGGCAACCTGACCGGTGTGTTTGAAGAAAACGCAATGGCACTCATCGAAAAACCTTTTGCCGACTGGAAAAACCTGCGCAGCGAAGCCGAAAAGCAGGCCGATTTTGACAAAGCCGTGGAACTGGCTGCCGCCGATTGCCTCCGCAAGGGCATCACCTCCTTTCAGGATGCCGGGAGCAGTTTTTGGGAAATCGAGCAATACCGCCGGCTGGCCGAAAACAAACGCCTGCCCCTGCGCCTGTGGGTGATGATCGGCCAGCCCACAGCGGCCGAATACCCACAACTGGCCCGTTTTCCGCAGATCGGCTTGGGCGGCGGCTACCTCACCGTGCGCGCAGTGAAAGCCTATTTTGATGGCGCGCTGGGCTCTTATGGCGCCTGGCTGCTGGAGCCGTACGCCGACAAACCCGGGCATTTCGGCCAGAACACCACGCCACTGGACTCCTTGGTCAGCCTCGCCCAACAATGCCGGAAATACGGCTTGCAATATTGTGTGCACGGCATCGGTGACCGCGCCAACCGGGAGATCCTCAATATTTTTTCGCCACAGCTGGCTGCCGGCCAGCCAAGCCTGCGCTGGCGCATCGAACACGCCCAACACCTCGACCCGGCGGATATTCCCCGCTTTGCCCGCCTGGGCGTCATTGCCTCAATGCAGGCCATCCATTGCACCAGCGACGCCCCTTTTGTGGTCAAACGCCTGGGTGAAGCACGGGCACGGGCCGGCGCCTATGCCTGGCGGAGCCTGCTCGATAGTGGCGCGCAGCTGACCAATGGTACCGACACTCCGGTGGAAGACGCCGACCCGTTGCCCTGCCTGTATGCCGCTTGTACCCGCAAGCGCAGCGATACCGGACTCGAGTTTTTTACCGAACAGAAAATGACACGGGAAGAAGCGCTGTATTCCTACACCCTGTGGAATGCCTGGGCCGCTTTTGAGGACGCGGAAAAAGGCAGCCTGAGGCCGGGCAAACGGGCCGATGTGGTGGTCTTGTCCAAAGATTTGTTGCACTGCCCGGAGCCGGAAATACTGCAAGCGCAGGTGTTGAAAACCATCGTTGGTGGGCAAATCCGGTATTCCAGGCCCTGAACCCCGAAGGTATTTGCCGCTTTTTACGTTTTTTTAAAAAAACAATAGATGTTTCGTTGGAAAATATACCTTTGCTCGCAACTGTTTATCAATATTTTTTTCACAAAACGTAAGACAAGTGGAATACGGGCATTTTAAGCGGAGAGACCGGGGCGATTTCCGCGACCGCGGCGACAATCGGGACCGGGGCGAAAACCGAGACCGGGGAGAAAACCGGGACCGGGGTGAAAACCGCGATCGGGGTGATTTTCGCGACCGCGGCGGCGACCGGGGAGGCTTTCGGGACCGGGGCAACGACCGGGGAGGTTTTCGGGATCGGGGTGATTTTCGCCAACGCGACCGGGACAGCGACCGCGACCACGAAGAGAGTGTGTTTTCCAAACGCGTACGCGCCGGCAAACGCCGCACGTATTTCTTCGACGTACGCAAAACCAAAGGTGAAGATTTCTTTATCACCATTACGGAAAGCACGCGCAGAGAGGATGGATTTGGCTACAAACGCCATAAAATCTTTTTGTACAAGGAAGATTTCAATCGCTTTGTAGCGTCCTTGAACGAAGTGGTGGCGCATGTAAAAACAGACCTCATGCCAGACTTTGATTACGAAGAGTTTGATCGTCGTCAGGCTGAATGGGAAGCACAAAACCGCGAAAACGAAGACGCGGAAGATGTGGATGTGGATGTGGATAACGCCGCCGGAGAGGATGACAGCACCGATGAGGAAGTTAAAGCAAAAAAACCCTCTAAGGATGATGACGAAATGAGCTGGTAGGCATTTGCCCTGCCGCTCCGTTTGCATCGACGCAATCCTTTGAAAATAAAAGAAAAGCGAAGCGTCCCACCTCAGGGATTAGCTTCGCTTTTGCATTAAATGTTTAGTATTTTACATTTAATGCCTTTTTTTAGCCAGCTGGCTAAAAGTCGTAACTTTACCCGATCAGAATTGTTTGGAAACCGGAACAGGTTCCCGTTTCGACCCCGCAAATCCGCCCAGCAAGTGCCTAATCATTTATTTCATTTTCGTTTTGTCATCATATGGATTTGTTAAAACAATTATTCTACGAAAAATCGCAGGCCCTTGGCAAGGAAGTCAAGGAATTACTGAAAGAACACGGCGATAAAAAAGTGGATGACGTGGTGCTCGAACAGGTGTACGGCGGCATGCGCGACATCACCTGTATGATTTGGGAACCCTCCCTCCTGGACCCCGAAGAAGGCATTCGTTTTCGCGGCTACTCGATCCCCGAATTGCGCGAGAAACTACCCCGCGCCCCGGGTGGCAAAGAACCCCTGCCGGAAGGCCTGTTTTGGCTGATGCTGGTGGGCTCTATCCCCAACAAAGAGCAGGTGAAATGGCTAACTGAAAACTGGGTGCGCCGCTCGAACGTACCCGAACACGTGTTCCGCACCATCGATGCCCTGCCCCTCGAAACGCACCCGATGACCCAACTTTCGGTCGGTGTGATGGCTATGCAAAACACCAGTGTGTTCGCTCAGCGCTATACCTCCGGCATGAACAAAACGGAATACTGGGACGCCACCTACGAAGATACCATGAACCTGGTGGCGCGCCTGCCCCGCCTGGCCGCCTATATCTACCGCCGGATGTACCACGGCAACAACCAGATCCTGCCGGATATTTCGCTCGACTGGGGCGGCAACTACGCGCACATGCTGGGCATGGAAGAGGAAGGTTTCAAGGAATACATGCGCTTGTTCCTCACCATCCACGCCGACCACGAAGGCGGCAACGCCTCTGCCCATACCACGCACCTGGTGGGCTCTACCCTGAGCGACCCCTACTTGTCGCTCAGCGCAGCCATGAATGCCCTGGCCGGCCCGCTGCACGGCCTCGCCAACCAGGAAGTAATCCGCTGGATTCAAAAAATGGTGGACACCCTGGGTACCTCCAAACCCAGCCGCGAACAGATCAGCGAGTACGTCAAAAGTACCCTGGCCAGTGGCCGGGTCATCCCGGGATACGGCCACGCCGTGTTGCGCAAGCCCGATCCGCGTTTTATGGCCCAGCGGCAGTTTGCAGAAGACAACGTGCAGGAAAGCGATCTGGTGAAAATTGTTTGGAAAATATTCGACGTCGTGCCACCCATCCTCACCAGCCTGGGCAAGGTGAAAAACCCCTGGCCCAACGTGGATGCCCACTCCGGCGCATTGCTGATCCACTACGGCATGCGGGAATACAACTACTACACGGTGCTCTTCGCCGTTAGCCGCGCCCTCGGCGTGTTGTCGGCCCAGTGCTGGGCCCGCGCTCTGGGCCTGCCGCTGGAGCGGCCCAAGTCGGTCACGACCGCCTGGGTGAAAGAATACCTGGCCAAGGAATACAATGTAGCAGTAGCCGAGAGTTAAACTCCGGATGCTGTATTCTAAATCAAACGGGTGGCTTTTCTGTAGGGAAAGCCGCCCGTTTGTTGTTGAGGGGAGCGTCTCGAGTCCTGTTAAATTTTCATCCCAGCCCTTCCTCAAACACCCCGCCCGAAATTGTGGCGTTATTTTGGCTGATACAGCCACCATGCGGTACCACCTCGTCTTGTTGCTCCTCCTGTGTTGTTGGCCCAAGCCATCCCAGGCACACCCCTGGCCTGGCCCCGGCTCCACACCTCCCGCAGCGCCGGCCGGCTATTTTTCCTTTTCCCCGCTCGCCCGCGGCATTTACCAAAATATCCTGAGCCTGCGTTTTGCCGAGGCACGGGAAGCCTTGCCCACACGTCGCCGGCAAGAGCCCTCGAATCTCATCGCCCTGTACCTGGAAAACACCCTTGAGGTCCTGCAAATTTTGGTCGACGACGACCGGGCGGCCTATGCCCGCTGGTCGGGTGGCATGAACGCCCGGCTCAGCCGGATCGCCCGAGGTGATGCCCGCTCTCCGTATTTTTTGTTTGTCCAGGCCGAAATCCGGCTCCAATGGGCGGCGCTCCGGCTTCGGCACGGCGACTACTGGAGTGGCCTGAGCAACCTCAAACAAGGCTACAGCCTGCTCCTCGAAAACCAGCGCCGCCACCCCGCCTTCCAGGCCAATCAGAAAAGCCTGGGTATCCTGCATGCCCTGGTGGGTAATATTCCGGGCGAATACAAATGGGCTGTGCAATGGCTGTCGGGGATACAGGGCAGCGTCGGACAAGGCCTGTCGGAACTAACCCACTTGCTCGACGCTGCTGCCCAACACGATTTTGCCTGGGAGGAAGAAACCCGCATCGCTTGCGCGTTCCTCCAACTCCATCTGGCCAACGACCCACGCGCAGCCTGGCAAACCCTGACGGCCAGCAAGCGGCTCGACGCACAAACGAGCCCCTTGGCGGCTTTTGTGCTGGCCAACATGGCCATCCGGACCGCCCGAAACGACGAAGCCATCCGGCTGCTGGAGCACTGCCCACAAGGCGCCCCTTTCCACCCCTTTCCGTACCGCGACTACCTGCTGGGCATCGCCAAACTCAACCGGCTCGACCCCGATGCCGGGCAGCCACTGGAACGGTTTTTACAACAGTTTAAGGGGCAAAACGGCATCAAAGAGGCCTGCCAGAAGCTTGCCTGGCACCAGCTGCTGGCGGGCCGGCCCGAGCAATACCGGCACTACATGGCGCTGGCCCGGTCCAAAGGCGCTGCCCGCACCGAGCCGGACAAGGCGGCTTTGCGCGAGGCGCGCAGCAGCGAGTGGCCTGATGTGCAATTGCTGCGCGCGCGGCTGCTGTTTGACGGCGGCTACTACCGCCGGGCCTATGCCCTGCTGAGCGACGCCGCCACCACCTATGCCCGGGCCGGCAAATCCGAACTGGAATACCACTACCGCATGGGCCGGATCACCCACGCGATGGGCAGATTGCCGGAGGCCGTACGGTACTATATGGTTGTGATCGAAACGGGGGCCCGGCAGCCCTGGTTTTTTGCCTGCAACGCGGCCCTGCAATTGGGTTTGTTGCACGAACAACGCCAGGAAAAAGCCCTGGCCCGTGCGGCCTTCCGGCGTTGTCTGGAGCTACAGCCGGAGGAATACGCCGCCGGTTTGCACGCCCGGGCCAAAGCCGGGCTGGAGCGGGTGCGCTGAAGACCTAAATTCTGCAAAACCGCTGCATGTGCTGAAAATCTCTTTCCTTTGCGTAAAAATTATCGTTCAGCATGAAACAAGTATTTTGCCCCATCATGCTTCTTGGCGTA
>JADLDL010000213.1 GCA_020846655.1 Saprospiraceae bacterium
TACCGTGTAGGTGCCGCCTGCCGTGATGACGCGCATGGCACTGGTGCTGGCATCGTCCCAGAGGTAGGAGCTGCCACCACTGGCCGTCAGCGTTGTGCTGCTGCCGGTGCAGAAACTCAGGGTGCCGGAGATCACGGCCGTGGGTAGGGCATTGACCGTCACCGTTTTGGAACAAGAGGACGTGCAACCACTTTCGGTAACCGTCAACGTAACCGTATAGGTGCCGGCTGCGCCAGCATTGACGGAGACCGTTTGGCCATTCGTCGCTCCCGGAATGCTACCGTTGCCGGCAATGCTCCAGGCATAGTTGCTCATCCCCATTGGAGCAGAGTAGACATGCCCCGTAGTATTCGCACAAACCGGGTCAGCGCCGCTGATAGAGCAGGAGGGTATATTTACAGTTACCGTCACGCTACTCGTGGAGCTGCAACCGGTTCCTGGCACCGTGACAGTGACCGTATAGGCCGTGGTCATCGCTGGAGTAACCGGCTGGCTGGCAGTAGTGGGGCCATTTGACCAGAGGTAGGTGTAATTAGGTGTATTGAACGTAATAGTCCAGCCTTCGAGGTCACCGGAGTTAGTGTCGTTGTCGTCATCGACGACATACAAACTCCAGGTACCGTTCATATTGCCCGTAAAGCCGGCCATGTTAGAAATTAGGGCAGCTCCACCCGGGGTGGTTTCCGCAGCGGTCAGGTCAGCCGGCGCGTAGGTTGTTCCAGATACCAGGGTTGCCGTAGATAAGGCCGTACCGCCATCGGCATACGTCAGATCAAAATTGGTGACACTTGTTGTGCCACCCGCATCTGACATAATCCAGATGACCTGGTTATTAGGGCCTATCAGATATATATCTGCATCATTAGGGTCTTCGTGTGAAAAATTATTGAACGATACATTCGCCACTGTAATCCCCGTTGTGGGTAAGCCTGAAACAGTGATTGTGGATGGGAACGGCGATGCATTTCCACCGTTAGGTATCGTGATAGTATTATTATTGGAAAAGGATTGTGTGGAATTATTGGCAGCTACAACCGATAGCGTTGACGATGCACCCGCACAAATGGTAGATGGCGATGCCGAAATGGCATTGATCGTCGGTACTCCGTTCACAGTGACCACCTGGGTACCGGTATTGGTACAACCAAAGCTATTGGTTACAGTCACGGTGTAGGTAGTGGTGGCGGAGGGAGTGACATCAATTGTTTGAGTGGTCGCTCCACCAGGCGCCCAAGCGTACGAACTGGCAGCAGCAACCCCCAAATTGACTTGTGTACCATTACAGACCGTCCCATTATTGGCCGTTCCCGAATTTTCTATGACAGAAATGGTTGCTGAAGGATTGGCATTCACCGTTAAGGCAACCACATCGCCGTTGCCATTACAGCCGCTGCCACTGATCACGCGGCGGAAGTGGTAGGTCCCGGCAGTATTATAATAGGTATTAGCAATTGTATAGTCCTTAACATCACCTGGGTTGGGGGAAACCGTACTGAATGGTCCGCCGGCACCGCTGGTCGACACTTGCCAGGTATAGGTTTCGCCACCTGCCGGGTTACCGCCATCAATGGTTGTTCCCGTGGTGCCGACACAAATGGTCAGGGCATCTGCTGTAATGTCGCCATTGAAGCCGATATCCTGCACCGTGGATACGGCCAGGGTGCTGGCGCCACTGGTACCGCAGGCATTGGTGGCTGTCACCGTGATATTGCCACTTTGTCCAGCGCTACCGGAGGTGACCGTTATGCCCGTTGTGCCTTGACCGGCGGTGATCGACCAGCCGGTCGGTACTGTCCAGGTGTAACTGGCTGCACCGGCTACGGCAGCAATGCTGTAGGCAAGACCTGCTGTAGCCGGGCATTGTGAGGCTGTGCCCGTGATCGCGCCCGGGGTAGCCGGCGCAGTGTTTACTGTAATGGAAGCCGTATTGTTTGTTTCCGTATCAGCACAACCGACGGAGGTGATGGTTATCGTTGTGGCGCCGCTATTGGCCAGCGCAATCGTGGAGAACGTACCGGTTACACCACTAAACGTCATCGAAGCCGATTGCCCGTTGGCTGTGTTGGCGCCACTCAAATTGTAATATACCGTATAGGTGCCGTCTGCCAGGGTCGTTGAAGTGAGGGTGACGGTCGAAGCAGCGCCGGTGCAAACCGGGGAACTGGCTGCCGTGCTGAAATTGGTGACATTGACGCCTACACACGTCCAGGCAATGGAAACCCGGCCGTCAGCGCCTGAACCGGAGCTGGTGTTGTTGGAAGAACTACCGCCGCCGCCGCCGCCGGGGGCCACACCATTTTGTGGAGCAGGGTTACCATCATCGTCGCCACCATTGCCGCCATTACCGGTTCCAGTACCGCCAATGCCTGCATTGGCACCACCATTGGTCCCATCATTACCAGCAGCAGATGTTGTCGCAGAGCCGCCACCGCCGCCGCCGCCGGAAGTGCCGCCGGAAGTATCGCCGCCGCTACCGCCAGCAAAGCGGGTAGTCCCGGTACTTGCTGCTACTGTACCGCCGTTAAAACCATTGTCGCTGCTGCCACTGCTACCACCTGCGGCGATAACCAGCACCCCAAAACTAGAGGGGCCACCGGCAACGCCTTCCCCACCGCCATCACCTACCGTAATGGTATATACTGTTCCAGGTGTTACCGAGAGTACGCTACTGGCGTATGCGCCGCCGCCGCCGCCGCCTTCCTTACCACTACCATTGCCGCCGCCGCCGCCAGCGCCCCAGGCTTGAACAGTGATGCTGGTCACACCCTCTGGCACAGTGAACGAGCCGGATGCGTTAAACGTTTGGGCTTGGGCCAGCAAAAGACCAGGTGACAGTAGCCCCAGCACCAATAAACACCGGACTACCAGACTGGAGTAGCCGCTGAAAAGGTTGTTGGGTTGGATTGCGATGTTGTTCAGGCAGAGTACACGTACATTCATAATCAACCGTTTTTTAGGTTGTGGATATTGAAGCGGTTAGGCACAAGAGTAAAAGCCGAAACTGCCGCCCGCTGGCAGGCCGTTTCAGCAACAATAAAATTCCTTCTCCCGGCTGCATGAGCCGAAAGACGATCGTTTTTTTCAAAAATTCGAGTGGGAAAACAATCTACTGCCTCGTACACGAGCGCTTGCTCCGGCACATAACCGAAGAGCAATGACGGCAAAACGGGCTGTAAAAACAACGTACCCGCCCCCATCCAATCGAGGCATGCCCTGAAACGGGCGGTTAGACTGATCACAAGATTATAAACTTTAACTCGAGTTATCCAGAAATGCTCCTGGTTATCGGGTCCGGGATGGACGTATTTGGATTAAAAAAATACTTAAAAAGTATATCGTATCTGAAACGGCAACGCCGTAACCTTCTCAGTATCAGAGACACACGACAACAAAGGTGTCGCGGCAAAAACGTGTCGAAAAAGGAGCAAGTGAAAACCGCATCGGGAGAACCCCGAAAAGGAAGCGGTGGAAAGAGACGAATCTCTCAGGACTTAATGCTCACGAGAACGATACGGGATTAAAGAGAAAAAAAGACAGCCTCGGGACGCTGCCTTAGACCAAGCAAATGTAAACCCAAAGTGGCTTACGTTGTACTGCTGCCCCCCTAATCCGGTACAAAAAACACACTGGTTTAGGCGGAAATTAATCTTCGGGTAATCTGCCCGGGTACTACTGGAATGATTCCGAACGCAGCGCCCGATTCCAGGGCAAAGAAAAGACCTGCTTTCACTAGTACACGGGCGGGACAGGGTAGAAAATCGTGCCACCGACGTAGAAAATCGTGCCAGTGAGCTTCTCCTGCTCCGGCATAAAGCGGCAAGGCGCCTGCCTGCACGAACCAGGGGCCACACAACTGAGGCCAGCAAACCCACGGCAATGGATGCCCGAAGCCGGACCTGGAGGGCCAACACCAGGCCGTTGGCCCTCCAGATCATGCCCGCGTCGCCCGCCCAGCCTCAGGCTGCTCAAGGTTGAGTAGCCATCTTTTCAAGAAGCACAAGGAGGGCGTTTTTTATTCTTTTGAGCATTTTTTTAATTTAAAATGTCAATGCACAATGATTTTTCGGTTGATTTCCCCTTTTTCAAATTTGATTTTCAAAAAGTAAACACCGCGAGCCAGCCCACCGATTTCCAAAGCCGAGCCCGCGTTTTCTTTTTGAAAAACCAAACTGCCTCCTGCGTCAAAAACCTGGGCTTGAAAAGTCCCTAAGAGGTTTAATTTATTGAAATTTAATAAAACATTTCCAGCAGTTGGGTTGGGGAAAACGGAAATTGCGTCTCCGAAATCGTTCAAATGCTCCACCCCGACACTCGGCGAACAATTGGGCGTACCAAGTAAATTGGCCATCGCATTGCACAAAAACTGATAGCGCGCCAGTGCCTCGGCGGAAAGCGGCAATTGCAGCAGCAGGTTGTTCAACTCGTCCGGGTCGGCGGTGATCTTGTAAAACTCCTCATGCCCGTCGTCGAATCTGATGAGTTTGAAATCCGTGTCGCGGACGGCTTTTGCGTCGTCTGTCGAGGCTGTGGTGCTGAAAACTTCGGTGAAAACCCAATCGCGTACCGTCGTCGTTTCATTTTTCAAAATGGGCAACAGGCTTACTGCGTCAACGGGTTTGGTTGCCGGGATTTGAGTTGCCCAGGCAGAAACGCCCGCCATTTCTAAAATCGTCGCAAACAAATCAGCCGTGCTGACCAGCGCATCGCTCGTCCGCCCTGGGGCAGTAACCGCCGGGCCGCTGATGAGCATCGGCACATGCACGCCCGGCTCATACACGGTGCCTTTCGCCCGCTGCGGGTCGGGGCATTGGCAGACGTTCGGAGCGGTTCCGTTGTCGCCAATGAAAATGATGTTCGTGCTGTCGCGCAGCTGGTGGTCGTCGAGCCACTGCAAAAGCCGCCCGATTTCGGTGTCCATCGCCTCGACCATCGCCTTGAAATATTCCGACTGATTCTGCTGGATGTGCTGCGGCGTGCCCGTCAGCCCGGGTACGGAGTGCAGCCCCGCCGGCGGCAAATGATACGGCGAATGCGGCGCATTGAAGGCCTGCCAGAGAAAAAACGGCTTGCCCGGCGGCAACGAATTGAGCCAGGCGAGCGCATCGTCGGTCTGTTCGGTGGTCGCGTAATTCGTCACATTGACGGCCGGCGCACCATCCACGATTTTTTTCCAATCCCAGTAGTCCGGCAATGCCCCGCTGAAATTGCCCGAATAATGGTCAAAACCCATCACGGCGGGATAATTTCGAGTGGCCTGATTTTGCGCGTGAAGATGCCATTTTCCAATGTTGGCTACAGCATAATGACTTGATGGGCTGCTTTTTATCACTTTTCCGATGCTGATTTCTGAAGTATCCAACTGCACATCGGTTGGGCTGGCGATCACCGTGCCGACGCCCGTCCGGAACGGGTAACGCCCCGTTAGAACCGCAGCCCGGATTTCCGAGCAATACGGAAACGACCACGCCCGTTTGAACCGCACACCGCCCGCTAACAGGGAGCGCACGTTGGGCATATTGGCCGTATCAAGGCCGTCGTCGTAAAAACCCAGGTAATCGGTACCGAGGTCGTCGGCAATGATGAGTACGACGTTTTGCTGGGTAAAAACGGGCGTGACGAGTGCCGCGAGCAGAAGGGAGAAACTGAGTTTTTTAATCATTGCACAAGGATTTTCCGACTGATTTCGCCGTGTTCAAACTTAATTTTCAAAAAATAAATACCTCGGGCCAGCCCGCCAACTTCCAGCATTGCGCCCACCTTTTCTTTTTGAAAAACTAATTTTCCGGCAGCGTCAACCATTTGCACATCCAAATTCTCCAAGGAATTAATACGCCTTTTGACTTGGTAAAATCAAACTGGTTTAATGAATCTGCCTTTTTTGCCCAGTACTCCATAAAAGAGCAACAACCATACAGATCTGTTCAACCACAAAAGGCATACCCAGGCACCCCAGGAAAACTCCCCCGGCGCCCGAATATGCCTTTTGCAATACCGATCACGCACCCTCGCCTCAGGCCCCGCCAATCTGCACGGAGCCGTTCATGGTAGCATTCACCGGCGAAAACGCAAACGAATCGTCGGTCCATTGCACCGCCCCGGCCGTTACCAGCACCAGGCCGTTGATCGAGGGCAAAGCCGCCTCCACGCCTTTTTCCTCTATCTGACCGATGAGGGCCTTGCCCGCCGCCAAGCCAATGCGCACCATCGCGATCAGGATGAAAATCACCACCTTTCCGCCTACTTCCTTGGCTGCTGCACCCCCTACCCCACCGATCAGGGCCAGAATGACCGGCAGCAAGGTCTCAATGACGATTGCCGGGTCCGATTTGACAATCCGGTGCTGCACCACCGGGTCGCCTTGCTGCACCATTTTGATCGTTTTGGTGCCGTCCGTTTTGGTCGTTAATTCCAGTTTGTTGCGAAACAAAATATCCACATACAAATCAACCCCTGGCGCTACATTCACTTTCACCTCCATACTGAACTCAAACTCCAGGTCCCGCGCCACCAGATCAACACTCGTGAGGTACGGGTAATACGTAGTGGTCACCGGCCCTTGGCTGGTTTGGGTGGTGTGGCTGATGGAGTCCATCGCAAAACTCGTCCCGCTCTTGTTGACGATCTCCGTATCGTTGTTGATCAACTGAAAATCGTCGGCTTTCGAATTTTTGATCCCGTTGAAAAAGCCCGGAAAAACCGAACTGGCCATCAGCACTTGTGGGTCAATCAGCAAGGCCGAACTGGAGCCGACCGGAATCGCGACCGGCGAAAGGGTCTGGAACAACTGGTCTGCCTTGCGGCCCTGGGTTTGCAGCAAGATGCCAAACAATCCATCGGCGCCGGTGCCCGAATCAATGTAGGCATAGCTGGCATAGGTGGGCGACAACCACTGGAGGCTGTCGTCCGACGGCGCTTTGCCCAGGGTCACTTTGGTAAACGAAAGTTGCTGCAACTGCGCGATATTGTCGTCGAACCAAGCCTGGAGTACCTCTTTCAGCAAGGCTTCCGCCAGGGCGTTGGGCCGCTGGGCCTCCGTGGGGAATTCAACATCGAGCACCGATACCGCCGGGATCTTGTTTGTTTCCGGCGTGGCGTTCACGATCAGGTTGTAGTCAGTGCCGGTCGGCGTGAGCGGGGGCGCTGTGCTGGGCAAGGCCGGGCTAAACGCCAGTTTGGCCTCCACGATGACGGTGGCTTTGTCCAGTTGGGTGGATACCGAATTGATCACCAGCGTGCCGCTGCTCACCGGCACAGCCAGCATCAGGTTCTTGCCGGCGCCGCCCGGCACCACCTGGATCTGCCCAAACTGGCCGTTGATGCTCGCGTTGATGCCGTTGCCGCTGAGCGTTTTGCTGAAGGCGCCCGGGCCTTTCTTCTGGCCCTGCAAGTTCTTGTTCAGGGTGCTCAGGCTGATGGCATCGACGAGGTCCCAGCCGTTGGTGTCGGCCAACACCATACCGGAACCCAGTTTCAGGCCCTGCGCAGGAGCCGCCTGATCCAGTTCGGGCAGGCGCACACTTACGGTGTTCAATTTTTCATTTATTGTATTTGCCATAAATAGAAAAACAATTGAAAGTCCCCTGCCACGGCCCGAAGGAATCGATACCGGTAGCAGGGGCTGGAGGGTACGACTAATTTTGTGTGCAAGGATTGGGCCCGGCAAAACCCGGCTCGCCACTCAACTGGATGGATTCGTTGAGGGTGACGTTGGTCAGGGTAAACTGCGAGGTGGCGGTGGGCCAGGTAATCGTGTCGGTGGCTGATTTCACGACCGGGTCGATCGTGGGCATGGCCTCCGCTACGCCTTTGGCAATGACCTGCTCCAGAATTTCCTGAATGGCCGCGATGATACCGGCTACGATGCAGCCGATGATGATGATGATGACCCGCCGCGTGATGGTTTGGGCGGCTTTGCCGGCCACTGCCAGCACCACGCCGGCGATAATGCCCACGATTACTTCCGTGACGGTCACCCAGGTGGCAATATCGTTCCGGTGGGTGCTCGTCGGGGTGCGGGTCGATTTGTAGCCGATGGTTTGTGTGCCGTCGGTTTTCGGAACCAGCTCCAGAGTGTCCCAGGTTTTGATGTCTACGTAGGTGATGATGCCGGGCGAAATCTGCACTTTGGCGGTAAGCGTGGTCACGATTTCGGTGTCGTTGATCACCAGGTCAAAACTATCGAGGTAAGGGTGGTAGGTAATGGCGCCGTAGGTGACGTCGTCCAATTGCACCTTGTCTTGGGCGCCGTCGGCCAGCACGACTTCGGTTCCGTTGTTGATCATTTTGAAATCGGCGATATCCGCACTTTTGAAAGCGCTGGGCAGGCCCGGGAAAATGACTTCCCGCATAAACAACTGCTGGCCAATGAGGAAGGTGGAGCGCTGGCCGGCCGGTATGGCGCCGCTGCTCAACTCGTGGCGCAGTGTTTTTGGGTCGGTATCGCTCGTGGTAATGCACAACACGCCGAACAGGGCATTGCACAGTTGGCCGTCGGTGGGGTCGGCGTAGGCGTAGCCGGTGAACTTGGGTTTGAGCCATTGCAGGTGGTCCTGGTCGGCTTTGACGTTCAGGTCGACGGCCGAAAACACCTGGTCAAAATCCTTCAGGTTTTTGTTGAACCAATCCTCAAAATTGCCCTTGATGAGCGCATCCGGAATGGAACCCGGGTCTTTGCCTTGCGGCCAAAGCAAGTTGATGACGCTCACGGCCAACACCTGCTGGGTTTCCTGCGTGAGTTTGGGTTTCAAAGCGTGGTTGGTGCCGCTGGGTGTAGGGTCGGAGGGCGCCGGCGGTGGCAGGTATTCCAGTTTGATTTGAATGACCAACTGGGCGCCGTCGAGGGCCGTATCCTTGTTGTTCAGGGTAAAGGTCCCGGTTGTCACCGGCACCACCATATTCAGGTTTTCGCCGTCGCCGCCGAGCGTAATCTGCCAGTCGCTGAAATTGCCTTTGATCGCGGTGGTGATGCCGTAGGTAGGGTCGGTCATCGAGTTTTGGAAGCTCGTGGGCGAGGTTTTTTGTTTGACAATGGCCTGGTTCACATCGGGCACACGAATGGCATACACCGTGTCCCAGCCGTTGGTGCTGGCCTTGGGTACGGCTGCCGGCGCGGCCGCCAGCAGGGAGGGCGCGGCGGCGGCCAGGCGAGCAGCCGAACCGTTTTCGCTGCGACTCACCCAGGACGGCGCCTGCTCGGCCAACATTTCGTCGAGGTGCGGAAAATGAAAACTCAGGGGCTTGTCATGGGATTGAAGCACTACTTTTCCATCTGGCATATTGAACTATTTAATTTTATAATAAAAAATAAAGGATTTGATAGAATTCAATTGGCAAAATTAGGGTCGCCGCCCAATTGCACCGAGCCGTTCAGGCTCACGGAAGTGAGTTTGAATTGCGACTGCGCCGTGGGCCACTTGATCGGGTCGGTGGCCGCATAAATCATTGGGTTGACGGTGGGCATGGCATTGGCCACGCCGTCGGTCAACACATTGGTAATCAACAGTTCCACCCCTTCGATGACGCCCACGATAATGGCCACAATGATGGCCGTAACAATCACCTCCACTACATCGCCGGCCCCGCCGGTAGCGATGCCGAGGATGGCGCCGAGGATTTCCAGGATGGCAAAGGTGATGGTCACACCCGGCGCCACGTGTTTGGTATTGGTCACCACCGGCTTGCGGGTTTGTTTGAACCCGATGGTTTGCGAGCCGTCGGTTTTGGTCACCAAGTCGAGGGTGTAGTAATAGGTGCCGTCAATTTCAACGTCCACGCCGGGAAACACGTTGATCATAATTTTCATCGTCGTCACGATCTCGGTATCCTGCACGGCTACGCTGATCTGGTCGAGGTAAGGCTGGTAGGTGCTGCCGTTGTAGTCTACCGGCTTGAGTTTCACCACCGCGCCGTCGGCCTTGTTGATTTCCGAGCCGTCGAATTTGAGTACAAAATCGGTGACCTTGGCGTCCTGAAAGGCCAGGGGCAGGCCCGGTAGCACCGATTTTTTCAAAAACAACTTGGAGTCGATCAAAAACCCGGCGCGCTGGCCGGCCAGGATGGCGGAGGGGGTAATCTGGTGCGACAGTTCCTGCACCGAGCGCTGGTCCGTCACGCACAACACGCCAAATACGCTGTTGTAGTCATCCGGACCATCCGAGTAAGCGTAACTGGTGGTGCTGGGTTTCAGCCACTGGAAACTTTCCTTGTCGGCCAGCAAATTGAGGTTGACGACAGAAAACACGTGGTCGAACTCCTGCAAGTGCGCGTTGAACCAGGCGTTCAGGGCGCCTTCGATCAGGGCAGGAGTGAGGCCGCTGAGGGGTGGCTTGCCGGCGCCGGCGCGCACGTTGTTGACGGAGGCGACCGGGTCGGTGTTGGGGTTGGAAGTCGTCGTTTTGGTCGTCAGGTTGTGGTTGCTGCCACCGGGGCTGGGCGGGGGCGGCACGGCGGGCGGCGGCGGCAGGTAGTTCAGGGCGATTTCTACGGTTGCAATGGCGCCGTCGATGTTGGTGGTGACCTTGTTGAACGTGAGGCTGCCCGTTTTGATCGGGGCATCGAGGTACACGTTTTTTCCGTCGCCCCCCATGACGATTTGCCAGCTGTCAAATTCGCCCTGAATCGTGTAGCCGTCGCCCAGGTCCTGGCTGAAACTGCCGGGATTGGCGCCCGGTTTTTTC
Organism: Saprospiraceae bacterium; assembly: GCA_020846655.1. Classification (GTDB taxonomy): domain Bacteria; phylum Bacteroidota; class Bacteroidia; order Chitinophagales; family Saprospiraceae; genus M3007. The sequence goes on from JADLDL010000213.1 coordinate 10,677, forward strand.
AGGGCATTGTTGACGTCGGGCAGCCGGATGGCAAACACAGTATCCCAGCCGAAGGTATCGGCCTTGGGGATCGGGCTGGCCGCAGCCGGCGCGGCAGCCAGCAGCCGGCTGGCCCTGTACGCGGGTGCGTTGGTATTGTGCAAAACGATCCGGTAATCGCCGGGGTGGACCACTATTTTTTCTTGCAGATCGTCCGTTGCGGTTTTAACAGCAGGCATGGTATGGTGCTTTTTGTTGTTGAAAAATGAAGAGCGGGAAAAGCGCAAAAAATGGGCTATACATTTCCCTGCATAAAGTAATTATCACTCAGGCCGGCCGATCCAACGGTGATGGGCTTCATACCCGGCCAGCCGATATTCATAGGCGGCGCCTGAGCCAGGTTAATGCTGGACGAATACTTATCGAGGTCATCGGCAATCCCGTCGGCAATTTCCGGCACTACAATGGCGATGATAATCGCCGGAATGGCTCCGAAGAGGTAATCGTACCAGGGAATATGGGAGTCGTGGGTTTGGTACGGATTGGGATCGGGCGCGAAACTGAGTTGGTAGTTAGCAGGGTTAAAATTGAGCACGTTTTTAGACACGATACCGAAGGTCATACTCATGTTCAGGCCCAGGTCGCAGGAGCCGGAGATGCTGGTCAGCAGGTAATTGGCCGAGCAGGTCATCAACAAACTGTCCACTTGCGGTTGGTAGGTAATGGCGCCTTTTTTGACAGAATCAGTGGGAAAACTGCCGTGGTTGACGATATCGCCGTTGGCATTGAGGGAAAAATTATTAGAGGAGGTACCGTGCCGAAAGATCGAAGGCAACAGCGGGAAGATGACGTTTTTCAGAAACAACTGTTTGGAAATCAGGATGCCCGCGTTGTTGTTGCCGCTCACGATGGCGGGGTCGATATTCCGGTCGAGGCCGCTGATATCGCGGTTGGTGGTCACGCTCAGAATGCCCAGGTAACTGGAGCCGTCGTTTTTTTCGAGGTAGGCATAGTCGCATTGTACGGGTGCGAGCCAACTGTCGACGGCTGGCGGCACAAAATTTACATTGGCAAAAACAAAGGTGATCTGGCTGGCATTGGCCACCAGGTACTGCGGAAACAGGCCATACACGAGGCCGTGTTGGGCAGCGTTCAGGTGGCCGTTGGGGTCAAGCAGATTAACCGGCGTCACCAGACCCGGACCGGTAGTGCCTTCGGGCGCCACTGCTTTCAGGTTGAACATCAGGTTCTTCTGGCTCGTGCCGGCCGGCAGCATATCCAGGTTGACCTCCGCCACCAGCACCACGCCATCCAGCGGCGCGCTTTGGCCGGGCATACTAAAGGTGCCGGACTGAATCGGGAATTCCATGCGGAGTAGTTTCCCGGAACCTCCTTTTACAATACGCCAGGGCGAAAAACTGCCCTGCATCGTGATGCCGCTTTGGTTGTAGTTGAATTGCTGCGGGATGGTGCCGTTGTTGTTGGCCAGTGCAGCGTTGATGTTGCTGATGGATATAGCATAGGCTGTATCCCAACCGAATAGGTTCATATACTGTTTTCATTTTGGTTTATAAGAAAATTACTCTAGAGACAATTCAAAGGTGGGGCAATTGCAATACATAAAACTGCCATATGTATACAGAATCCTGCCAAATAAAAACAATATCCTGCCAGGCAGAGGGCTCAGGTTAGCAGCGCTTAAAATCTATCGGTTTTACCCCAAAACTATGCTCAAACACTTGTGTAAAATACGCGGGCTGTTTGTAACCCAGTGCGTACGCGAGTTCTGACACTGTGCTGTATTCGCCCACCTCCAGCAGCCGGCGGGCGCGTTCCATTTTGATTTGCCGGATAAATAAATTGGGCGTCGTGTTGAAATGGTGCTGCATCCAGCGGTACAACTGCCGCTCGCTCATGCCGGCTTCCAAAGCCAATTCGAGTACGCCCAAACCGGTATTACTAATGTTGGACTGGATAAACTGAATGAGTCGAAGGGCTTGGTTTTTAATGTAATTGGGTTGGTTTTCAAGGTGTTGTTGCAAAGAAGTTTTCATTTCAATCGGGTGCATGGATGGTAAGATTAGTACGTGTACAAAAAACGGACAGCCGCTGCGACCGGCAATTCGCCGGATACAGCAGGTGCATCATTACCAATTCTCTTGCGCTGGAAAGGGTAAATGTGGGTACCACATTGGCTCCTGGGGAGGAGGCGGCAAACAAGCGATAGCGCTGCTGAGGGACAGGCATATCGGTAGCCGTTGAGGTTATTTCAATTTTGTCTATACCAATAAATTTTCTGCGTGTCCTTAGTGGTTATACATTGATAACCACTAAGGACACATAGAAAATCCATTATACTTAATCCTGTAAAATCATCAGTTTCTTACTGTGCGCCTGTCCGCCAACCACTACCTGCACGGTGTACAATCCGCTGGGCAAGCCTGCCAGATCCAAGCGGTAGCGATTTTCTCCCTTAGCGGCGCCCGATACCTGGCGGAGTTTCATGCGCCCGCCGGCATCAAACAACAGCAATATGGCCTGATCGTCTTGTGTGGCCCCCACCGTCACCCACACTTCATGGGCGGCCGGGTTGGGCACCAGGCTGATCGACAAATCATTTGGACTTTGGCGGCTCAGCACGGGGTTGCCCGCTTGCGCAGCCTGGTCTGCAGGCGTTCCCGCCAGCAGCCCTTCCTCGGTTCCGTTGTTTTGCAGCGAAGCAGCCACGCTGATCACCTGCGTATGTGTCACGGCATTGCCGCAATCATCCGCTACCGTCCAGCGGCGCGTCACCGTGTAGGGGCAGTTGGGCCCGGTACTGGTTTCGCCGAGGTAGGTTACGGGCACATAGGTATCGCAGTTGTCGATGGCCAACACGGCGGGCAGCGAGGGCAGGGTGCCGCCGCAGGGGACGGTCACATTGCCGGGTGCGTTGCTGAACACCGGCGCCTGGGTATCCTGGATCGTGATGGTCTGGCTGGCCGTCGTTGAGTTGCCACATTCATCTACGGCGCGCCAGCTCCGGGTGATGGTACGGTTGGCCGGGCAACTGCCCGGCGTCATCGTCTGGCCCTGGAAAACGATCTGCACATAGCCGCCGCAGGCATCGGTAGCCGTAGCATTGCCGATGGGCGGAGTCAGGTCGCTGCACTCGATGGTCACAGCATTGGGTACGCTGGTAAAGCCGGGCGCCTGGGTATCCTGCACCGTGATGGTCTGCGTTGCTGCGGTGGAATTGCCGCAATTGTCTACCGCCAGCCAGGTCCGTTGCAACAGGTAGGAGCCGCCGCAAGTAGCGCCAGTGGTACTTTCGCCCAGATAGGTAACGGAGACGCTCAGGTCACAGTTGTCGGTGGCCAAGGCCGTGCCCGGTGATGGCGGGGTGTCGGAACATTGGATGGTGCTGTTGGCCGGCACGCTGGTAAACACCGGTTTTTGCGTGTCCTGGACCGAAATCTTCTGGGTAACCTTTTTTGTATTGCCGCAGTTGTCGGCAGCCGTCCAATGCCGGATCAGCACGTAGGTGTCCGGGCAGGCGCCATTGGTGCGTGTAAAGCCGTTGTAGGTAATGGCCACAGAGGCATCGCAATTATCGGTGGCGGTGGCAGAGCCCGGCGCCGGGATGCTGCTGCACTGCACGGTGATATTCGCCGGCGAACTGGTAAAAGTTGGCGCTTTCGTATCCCGTACCGTGATGAGCTGGGTAGCCGTTTTGGTGTTGCCGCAGGCGTCGGTGGCGATCCATTGTCGGGTGATGGTGTACGAGTCTGGACAACTGCCGGCCAGGATGCTCTGGCCATTGTAACTTACGCTGACCGTGCCGCCGCAGTTGTCGGTGGCTGTGGCGGTGCCCACGGCCGGAATAGCATTGCACTGAACCGTTACGTTGGCCGGCACGCTGGAAAACGTGGGCTTGGTAAAGTCTGCCACTGTAATGACCTGCGAGCAGGTGTTGCTGTTGTTGCTCTGGTCGGTAGCCCGGTAGGTCCGGGTAATTTTGAAACGGTTGGCGCAGGTTTGGTCGTAGGGAGCGGAGTCGCCCACGTGCGATTTGGTCACCGATCCACAATTTTCAACAACCGTGACCGAAGCCAGGTTTACTGCCGGGATATTGCCGGCACAATTGACCGTCACCGGCCCCGGACAAGTGGGCGTGGGAGCGGTATTATCCGTCACGGTCACAACCGCGCTACAGGTATTCAGGTTGCCGTTGCCGTCGTTCACCGTCAGCACCACCAGGTTAGTTCCCAAGTGGATACACGAGAACATATTGGGCGCCACGGATTGCTGGTTGACGGTGCCGCAGTTGTCGGCTCCATTGAGGAACACCGCAGCCATGGAGACACTGCCGGTTCCGCCGGCACTGAGCACCACGGTGGCGGGCTTGCAGTTTACCGTCGGTGGCGTCACATCCTTGGCCGTCAACACCACCGTGCAGGACGTGTTGTTGCTGGCATTGATGGTCACGTTCGTGGTGCCATTGTGCACAGACGTTAGCACGGTGCTGGCGGTCGGGTTTTGGGTAAATGTCAAGGTGCCGCAATTACTCGTCAGGCCGTTCACCAAATCGGGTACCGTGATTGCGCAACTGCCGTTCAGGTTGATGTTTTGCGGCCCCGGACAAACAAACGATTCCACACAGGTATTGAACGTTACCAATGGACAACCCACGGCACTGCCGCAATCGTTGTAAGGCGTAATGACATACCCATAGGTGGCGCCCGGTGGCAAGTTGCCGGCCCCCAGAGGATCGTATGTTGTGGTGTTGCCCAGGTCGATGTTGTTCGCCAGGTTGTTGTAATTCGGCGCATTGTCGCCCATACTGATGCGATAGCCTGTGGCTCCTGTCACGGTATTCCAACTCAGCACCACATTGCCACTGACACCGGCCGCCGCATTGGCCGGGAAAAACGTGGATGGGCAAGCCGGTTTGTCGATGACATTTACCTGCACCGAGCCGCTGTTCGAACAGCCGTCTACCGTCGTGACGGTGACATTGTAGGTCATGAGCCCCGTGGCTGTCGGTTGTGCAATGGTGGAGAGATTACTAATATTAAAAATACCACTACCGCTGCTCCCGCTCCAATTCACGGTGCCGGTGGCAGCCGTGGGGGTGGTCAAAATGAGGTACTGCGACGTGATGCAATACGGGTTGGCAGACGGCGTGATCGTTGCGGCGGGTAATGGGCTGATGGTCACTGTTTTCAACGCCGTTTGGCTGCAACCGCTGGAGTTGGTGGCTACAACACTCACCGTAAAGGTGCCCGTAGCGGCGGCAGTGACGGAAACCGAGGACCCGGTGTTGGAGCCCACCATCGTGCCGTTGCCACTCACGCTCCAGAGGTACGAACTCATACCTGCAGCCGTGGAATATACGTTGCCCGTACTCGATCCGCAGACCAAACTAAGGCCGCTGATCGTAGTTGCCGTAGAACTATTGACCGTCACTACCACACTGGCGCTGTTGGTACAGCCGTTGCCGCCGGTTACGGTGTAGGTGATGGTAGCCGTTCCGGTAGCAGCCCCGGTCACTACCCCGGTGCTGGGGTGTACCGTGGCCACCGAGAGATCATCGCTGCTCCAGGTGCCGCCCCCCAGGCCATTGCTGCTCAGGGCAGTGGTTTGGCCGATGCATACCGAAGGTGTACCGCTGATGGTGCCGGCGTTGGGTAAGAGCAGCACCAAGGCTGTCGTACGCACAGAGCGTTCGAAACAGCCATTGCTGACGGTATAGTGGATGGTGGAGGTATCACCACTTCCGGGCACAGCACTCAAGCCGGTAAGCAAACCCGAAGAAGAGACAATACTGGCGATGGCCGGGTTGTTGGAACGCCAGGTGCCGCCGGGTACGGTGCTGCTCATCGTGAGCGTAGCGCCGATGCACAAGGTAGGCGAAACAGGACTAAGCGTGCCCGGGTCGGGCGGCCCGATGACGGTTACGACCATACTGGTGCTGTTGCTACAGCCGGTGCCATCGGTCACGGTGTACGCGATGGTAGACATGCCTGCCGTAAGGCCAGATACCAGGCCCGAGGCGTTGACCGTCGCCACGCCCGTGTTGCTGCTGCTCCAGGTGCCACCGGAAGGGCCGGTGCTATTCAGGTCTGTCGTAGTACCGGCACAGAGTGAATTGTTACCGGTGATGGTGCCGGCCGATGCCCCGGTATTCACCGTTACGGTTTTGGAACAGAGCGTGGTACAGGTATTGAAAGATGCCTTCAGGGTTACATTCACCGTATACGTCCCGACCACACCTGCCGTCACCGATACACTGTTGCCATTGGTGGGGCCGCTGGGCATCCCGTTGCCGTCTATGCTCCAACTGTACGACCCGATGGGAAAGGATCCGGTATTCACCGTATACACGTTTCCAGTCGAATTAACGCAAACCGGAGTGGGGCCGTTTATCTCACAAACCGGAGGCGCTACCTGAACATTACGGTAATTCGTACACGAAGAAACACAGCCATTGGCATCGGTGACCGTCAAGGATGCCGCGAAGTCAGAACCGCTATTTATCGTCACCGACATCGTTTGACTGGTGCTGGAGCCGACGATCGTTCCATTCGATGATACACTCCAACTATAGCTGTCCATTCCGGGAGGAGCCGTGTATACATAGGTAGAACCGATACAAAGGGTGTCGTGACTACCAGGGAATGGAGGGCCGGTAATCAGGCAGTTGGGGGCAGGCAGGCTCCCCACCGGTACGGGCGTAGCACCGGTGGTGCAGCCGTTGGCGTCTTTCACCACCACCTGGTAGGTGCCGGGCGCCAGACCGGTAAGCGTAGCCCCCGGCTGGTAGTTGGCGCCGTTGTCTTTGGAATACTGATAAGGGGCTACCCCACCCGTCACGCTGCCTACTATGATCTGGCCATTCGTCGTGCTGACGCAGGTAGCTATAGGCACGGCTATATAGGTAATGGCCGGGCAAGTGCCTGTTCCGTTCAGCGTGAGGGTGTATGGGTTTTCGTTGCTGTCGCTGTTGCCGATGGAAAGCGTGCAGGAGCGCGCACCCAGGCCACCCGGCGTGAAGACCACCGTGAAGGTGGTGCTGTTGTCGCCGGTAATGGTACCGGTCGCCGGTTGGGTGATCGTGAAATCGCCCGGGTTCGAGCCGCCTTTCACCACGTAGTTGGGCGGCGTGCCCGTCAGCGTGAGGGTAAAACTGCCCGTGTTTTCGATGGTAAACACTTTGCTGTTGTTGCTCCCCAGTTGTACGCTGCCGTAGTTGTAGGAGCCGCCGCTGGGAATATTGGTAGCGCTTTGTTTCAGGTTGATTTCCTGCGGGCAAGCCAGGCCCTGTGCCAGAGGCACCGATACGTTGTCGATCGAGAAGGTTTCCA
>JADLDL010000214.1 GCA_020846655.1 Saprospiraceae bacterium
AACCGGCAATGCCCGGGATGGTATCCAGCACGGTGCCAGCCTGAGTGTACATGTTTCCGCCGATAAGCACCGATTCGCCTTGGCAAAAGGCAATGCTTTCAGCCCGGGTGAGCAAGGGCAGCACCGTCAGGGTGTAGGTCACGACCGTGTCGCAGCCAATGGTTCCGGGGATAGTATCCAGCACGGTGCCGGCCTGGGTGTAGGTGTTTCCGCCGATGCTGACCGATTCGCCTTGGCAAAAGGCGATGTTTTCAGCCCGGGTGAGCAAGGGCAGCACCGTCAAGGTGTAGGTCACGACCGTGTCGCAGCCGGCAGTGCCCGACATGGTGTCCAGCACGGTGCCAGCCTGGGTGTAGGTGTTTCCGTCGATAAGCACGGACGCACCAGGGCAAAAGGCAATGGTTTCAGATCGGGTAAGCAAGGGCAGGACCGTCAGGGTGTAGGTCACGACTGTGTCGCAACCATTGGTTCCGGGGATGGTATCGAGCACGGTGCCGGCTTGGGTGTAGGTGTTTCCACCGATGCTGACCGATTCGCCTTCGCAAAACGCGATGGTTTCAGTCCGGGTGGGCGGGTCGGGGCAAGGGCAGGGCGTGCTGCAATACGTCAGGGCTTGCAGGCCGGTTTCTATCGGCGTGGTCTCCTGAGGCGCGAGTGCGACGCCGTTGTCGAACACAGAATATGGCCGCGCTTGTTGAATATTGGGCAGTTCGCTTACCTCCACAGCGATGGGCTGAACAAACCCGCAGTCCGCATTGGTATTGCCGTTCTCATCGAGTTTGACCAGCAACAGGTCATTAAACGAATAACTGTCGGAAGCCATCGTGAGGAAAAGATAGCCGTTGCGTTCCATGATATTTTGGGCGCTGTTCCTGCCCGAAATTCCGAGGCGTTTGGCCCATTGCAGCTGCCCTTGTTTGTCCGTTTTGATCAACACGGTGTAGGCAAAATCGCCCATAGAAGCCAGGTACAGGTTGGCGACGAGGTAATACCCGGTTTCTGTCGGCACAACGGCTGTTGCCACCGGCCGGTCCAATCCGGCTATAACATACTGCCGGGTCCAGGCCACATCGCCGTTCAGGTTGGTTTTCGCCAGCACCAGTTCTACCGGGCCATCCAGGAAAACGTTAAACCCTTCCAGATCCCCGGAGGCCGCTACGAGGAGGCCGTCGGCCTCTACCACCGGTTTCACCGGGTACATGCGGGTGGAGGAGGGGCCATTGTTGGAAATGATGGTGTTTTGCCACAAGAGCGCGCCATTTTGCGGGTCATGCGCAAACACTGACGCCTGGAAACCGTCATAATACCGCCGGCAAGTGCCATACAGGGTTCCCTGGTAGAGCGTGGAGTAAAAATCGCCGCTATCGCCTTCCAGGTTGTAGTCGCTCACCGCCCCGCTCAGTTTGTCAATCTTCATCAAATGGGTGAGCCCACCGTTCGAAATGCCCGTCAACACACAATTTTCGGCATCCAGCGAATGGATTTGCGTGCTGGCTGCATTGGGGATGTACTGTATCCAGACAAAGGTATGGCTGCTCGTATTGTACCGGAATGCCATGCCGCGCAGTTCGCTTTGCGAAAATGCCTGCGGATATGCCACGCCGATCAAATCGCCCGAGGCATCCACAAACATGTCGCTGATTTGGGCAACTTCACCACCCAAGCGGAAAGCGCGCGCCCAGAGGGGCACGCCACCGGCATCGAAACGGACGATGACGGTACTGTCGTTGCGCAGGCCCGTGGCGAAAAAATCGCCGCTGCCGGGCTGCGGAAAAATATTGGGCCGCGAGCCCCCCATGCCAGGCAAAGACTGAACAAAGGTGTTGTCGCAGGGCAACCCGGGGCCGGGTGTCTTTAAAATAGTGCCATCCAAGCCGCAAGCATAGGCCGTTGTGGCGCTGGGCAGCGAGAGCCTGTACAACCGGCTGGTGCTGGCCGGAATGGTGTTTTCCTTGGTCCAACTGAGCCCGCCATCCGTCGTTTTCAAAATACTGCCAGTGTTGTTTTGTACGTGCCCGCCTGCCGCATAGCCGGTGCTGGCATCTACAAATTCCACATCGATCAAATAATTGGCAGCCGGGTCGGGGTTGTTGATCGCCGTCCAGGTGGCGCCGGCATCCGTGGTTTTCAGGATGACGCTGGTGTTTAGGTCCTGATCGCCCCCCACACAGTATCCATGCTGGGCATCGGTAAAATAAAGACCAAACAAATGGTTGTTGGACACCGATTCGGCGGACCAGGTGTTGCCGCCATCCAAGGTTTTCAGGATTTGACCATTATAATTGCAGGCATACCCCGTGTTGGCATCCGTAAAAAAAATGCTGTACACCACCTCGTCCGATGCTGGGGAGGCAGAGGGCGAAATGTCGGTCCAGGTGGCGCCGCCATCGGTGGTTTTCAGGATGTTGGCCATGGAGCCGGACCAGCCCCCCGTGACAAATCCTGTGTTGGCATCTAAAAACCAAACCGCTCTCCAGTCGGCAAAAACGGGAGATGGCAGCAGGCTCCAGCTCGCGCCGCCATCGGTGGTGCGGGCCAGCAGGCTGTTGTCGCCAACCGCCACGCCGGTCGACGCATCGGTGAAACAAACGGCGTAAAAATTGTCTCCGGTGCCGCTGGTTTGTGCGTTCCAGGTAAGGCCGCCGTTGGTGGTTTTCAGGATGGTACCGGCCGTGCCGGCAGCATACCCGGTGTTCGGATCTACAAAATGAATACCGAGGACATGATTGGAGGTGCCGCTGTTTTGGGCCACCCATTGCGCAAACGCACACATCGGGCTGAGCGCAAAAAATGCAACAACAAGTACAGTAATGGGAAATGACAGTTTTTTCATTGGTAGTATGTTGTTTAAATGAGGAGTTCTAATTGGTTTTTCTATTCCAACACCACCATTTTTCCCGAAAACACCCGCCCCTGCACATCCAGGATTTTATAAAAATACAAACCGCCCGCCAGCGCCTCGCGCCGGAACTCGAAAGCCTGCCCCTCGAACCGCGCCTGCCGGACCCGCCGGCCGGCGCTGTTGTACAACTCGAACTGTTTCGCGCCGCCAATCCAGGTTTTGGCCTGGAAGATAGCCGACTCGCGGGTGGGGTTGCCCAGCACCTGCCACAAATCCGGGTGCCGCTGCGGTGCATCCACCGACACACTCAGTTCGCCAATGGTGTGCCGCACAGTGTTGGTCACAATCGGCGGGTTGAAATCGAAAATGATGGAGGCCGTGTTTTCAAGAATTGAGCCGTCGGGCAAATCGGGTTTTTGGGCGATAGCAAAACTAAAAAAACCGTGCGAGGCGGGCTCGTTCACGTTGCTGTCGGGCAAGGCAATGGGGGAAAATAGCACCTCCAGGGTATCCAAACCCCGGATTTCCCAGGCATACGGGTGCGACGCAACACCGGGCAGGAAACTGCCGGGGTCCACCTGGGCAGGTAGCACGTCGCGCAGCAGCACCTGGAACGCTGTGTCGGTACCGGTGTTTTGAAAATCGATGGTGTACTGAAGCGGCCGGTTGGCGGCCAGCAAATGCGCCGGGCCGATCCCGGTGGGCACAGCGGTTTTTTGGTTTGGATCAAAAGCCCCGACCACTTCCCGGCAGGCAAAGCGGGCGTTCGGCTGGCTGTCGTCGAGCCAAAACGCATTGACCATGCCTGGCGTCAGGCCGCCGCAGTGTTCGAGGGCCGTGGCCGTCAGCGTACCGTCGTCGCGCCGGGTGGCTTCCAGCCGCTGAGTGGAGCCGTCGGCCGGCACCTCAAAGACCAGGCTTTGCTGGGCGGCCAGGCTGAACGCCACGGTGTCGACGGGCGTGGTGTTGCGGTACAACACATACTGGTGCGGCGCCTGCGTCGTCGCGTCGCCGATGTTCCGGAGGGTAAAACGAATGGCGGTGTCAGCCAGGCATTGAGCAGCCAGGCGGATCTCGGAGGCTGGCGGGCCGCTGTCCGGACAGGCATTGCCCAGGAGCGCAAAGGCTTCCCAGCACTGCGTTTGGCCGAGTAGGAAGGTGTCGCATTTGGTTTTGACCCGCAATTTGACACTCGTTTTTTCAAATGGATTCAAATCCAGCGGACCGAAAAAGAGGGTGTCGCCACTTTGCCCGGCGGGCAAGGGTTCGGCTGCCAGGACTTCAAAAACGGGCGGCACGACAATGGCGGTTTGCACGGCTGTTGCCGGGGCGCCACCGGTATTTTGAACAGAAACCTGCACGTAGGAATCGACCAGGCAACTGCGGAAAACAGCGGGCAAGCCCAGTTCCACCCGCAGTTCCGGACAAGCGGAAAGCGGGACCAGGAGCAGCGTTTTGCGGATCGTATCCAGCGTTGCCGTGTCGGGGTTCAAGGCTATGGGTTCTTCGCAAAGGCCCCAATGAGCGTCCGGAAAATGGGGGAGCGACAGTTGGAGCGGGCCATTTTTCAAATAGGTAAACCCGACCTGGCCGTTGTTGCCGGTGGGCCGCAAGGTGGTTTGTTTGGCACTGGCCAGCAGCACCTGCTGGTCGGCTACGGGCGTGTCGCCGGCATCGGGCTCGCAATTGCCGTTGCTGTCGATCCAGACCCTGGTTTCGATCCGGACGGTTTGGCAAGCGGCGCTCACCTCTGCACTCGTGTTGCAGCCGGGGGCGTTGTTGCCAATCGTCGGCGCGGCCCAGGGGGCGTTGATCAGCCGGTCGCAAATGGGGAAAATGGCGCAATCCGTCAGGGCTTTGTTGCCGGTGATTTCAATAGGGCCGCTCACGGTGGTCAAACTGTCGAGCCCCGCGAGACTGCTCAGCGAGTTGTTGTTCCTGATAAAAACCCATTCCGAGGCCGTTTTAAGTTGTTCGAGGCCGGCCATGTTTTTCAAGGCAGGGTTGCCCTCCACCTGGAGGCCCTGCACCGAAACAAGATGATCCAGGCCGCTCAAACTGCTCAGCACCGGGCATTGCGTGATGGAAGCATAGCCTTGGATGTTGCTCAGGTTTTCCAAGCCATTCAGGTTCGTCAGGAGGCTGTCCTGGTACAAGTAAAAACCGTGGGTTTCGCGCAAATTGCTCAGGTGGTGCAGGTTTTCCAGTATCGGGTTGGCCTCGATCCGCAGCCAGCCATACGCCAGGGCCAGGTTGTCCAGGCCTTTCAGGTCTTTCAATGTTGCGTTCAGGCTGATGATGACGCTCCACAGGGTGTCCAGTTTTTCCAACCCGCTCAAGTTCGTCAGCGCCGCATTTTCAGCGACAATCAGGTCATAGCCGCTCACCTGGTCCAGGCTGGCCAGGCCGGAAAGGCTCGTCAGGGCCGCATTTTTTTGAATATTGAGGTTGACGCTGATGCGGCTCAGGTGTTGCAGGCCGTTCAGGTCAAGCAGCGCATCGTTGTCGAGGATCTCGAGGTGCCCGATCACATAGCGCAGGTTTTCCAAGCCGGTCAGGTTCAGCAAAGCCGGATTTTTTTCAATGTGCAGCGAGCCTGGGATGGTATCCAGTTTGGAAAAATTACACAAACCCGTCAAGGCCTGGTTCGACTGGATGTTGAACCACTGCCCGATGTGCGACAGGTTTTCCAGCCCGGTCAAACTACCCAACTGCGGGTTGCCTTCGAGGTGGACATAGCCGCCCACCGACTGGAGTTGACTCAGGGCGGCAATGTTTTGGAGCGTTTCGTTTTGCCAAAGTTGAAAATACCCGCCGATGGAGTCGAGTTGGTTCAGACCATCCAGGTAGAGCAGCGAATCGTTGTTGCCCAGGTAAAAATCCTGCCCGATGCGGCTGAGTTGGTTCAGGCCGTTCAAATCCCGCAGGCCATTTTCCCGGATGTCGCAGCTGCCGCCCACCGAAGTCAGGCTGTTTAAACCCAACAAAGTGCTTAGTTGGGGGTTGGTGGTCAGGATAAGGCTCCCGCCCACGCTGCTCAGTTGTTCGAGGCCTTGCACACTGCGCAACTGCGGGTTGTTGCTCAGGGACACCTGCCCGCCAACGGTTTGGAGCTGTTCAAAGGTGAGCAGGCTGTCCAACTTGGGGTTGTTGCTGATGTTCAGGTGCCCGCCGATATGCTCCAGTTGGTCCAGGCCTTTCAAGTTGGGCAATTGTTCCATGTTGAAAATCTCCAGATGGCCGCCGATGGTATCCACGGCATTCAACCCGTTCAGGCTGCTGAGGGCATAGCCGTTGCCCAGCCGCACGTCGCCGCCCACTCGAAGCAGGCTGCTCAGGCTGTCGAGGCCCGTCAGGTAGTAATTGGACAGGATGCTCAGGTCGCCGCCAACGGTTTCCAGGCGGCCGAGCCCGCCCAATTGGAGCATGGAAAAGTTGTTTTCGATCACAAGATCGCCGCCGATGTGGTTCAAGTGCGGGATGCCGTTAAAATCGGCCAGGTAGCCATTGTTGCGGATCAGAAAATCGTCCTGCACCGAGGTGATATTTTCGAGGCCCATCAAACTGGTCAAGCCGTTATTATCCCGGATCTCCAGACTGCCCTGGAAATCGGCGGCCAGCTTCAAGCCGCGCAGGTCGACGAGGTTGTCGGTGTACACAATGGAAATACCCTTGGACAGGAGCAGGTTTTCGAGGCCGTACAAATGGGAAAATTTTGAACCGAACCCACTGACCTGCAAGGCCCCGCCCAACGATGCGAGATGGGGCAGCCCGTTCATGTTAATCATTTCGGAGTTGCCGGCCAGGACCAGGTCGCCGTTCAGGGTGCTGAGTTGGTCCAGTCCCTGAAAATTGTACAGTTTGGTGGCGGTCAGCAGGAGGCCGCCGCCGATGGTTTGCAAGTGGTTGAGCCCGGCCAGTACCGTGACCTCGTTGTACGACAGTTGGAGGTTGCCGCCGATGGAAACCAGGCTGTCGAGGCCGCTCAAATCTTTGATTTTGTTATTGCCTTCAATAATGAAGTCTCCGCCGATCGACCTCAGCCCCAGCAAGCCATCCAGGTTGGAAATGTCGTTGCCATAAATTTTGACCAGGCCTTCAATGGCCTGGCAGCCGGGATACTTGCTGTGGAAATTGTCGATCTCGTATTGTCCGGTAAGATACAGGCCTTCCGGCGCGCAGGACTGGCCCGGGCAGGTCCCGCCCGACAACAAAAGGGTGAGCAGGCAGGGCAAAAGTTTTTTCATAGGAGTTTGTTGTTGGGTCTGGAAAAAGCCGCCCCATAGCCATTTGTTTGCGCAGGCTACAGGGCGGTAGGTACTTATGCTTCACTGATTATGTCTTGATCTGGAGGGTGTGGTTCGGGGGAGGGGTTGAGCCCTGGCATTGGCCTGTTCGTCTGTATCACTTGTCGCGTCCATCTGTTACCTGTCGCCGGCTGTTTTTTTGTGATGCAGGGAAGGAATGAAGATAGAATTTGTTACCCGCAAGGCCGTGCTTGGGTGTTCGCACCAAGCGCCAATCGGCGGAGCCTGGGCCCCGCGATTGCCGCTGGAAGTGTGCTTGATGAAAACCCCGGCGCTGCGCCAAATGTAAAATGGATCCTGTTCAATGTCCAAGCTCGGTGGGGTAGGCTAGCCCACAGCACATCTTGGTACACAGGCATTTGGAATTTTGCCGAAGGGATGGAGAGTCTCTGACGGAAGTGTCGCAGTCGAAATTGGGTTTAGGTGTTTTTCTTATTGTTGGCGCTGGCGCCGAATGGTTACCACCAGCGCCCGTTTTTTTGGGAAAAATAGTAGTATTGCCTGCCGGAAACAGCGGGCCGGTGTTTGCCCCCTGTTTCTGAACACGGGCTTTGCCCAAGTTCGTTTTTTCAAACCCTCCGCTCCGCATGCGCCACCTCTTCCTGCTCTGTTTTGCCCTGACGGGCCTCTGTCCGCTGGCTGCCCAGCAAAACAACCCCATGACCCTCTGGTACGACCGGCCCGCCAGCACCTGGACGGAAGCCCTGCCCATCGGCAATGGCCGGCTCGGCGCGATGGTGTACGGCACGCCGGAACAGGAACAACTCCAACTGAACGAGGAAACCATTTGGGCCGGCGGGCCAGGCAACAACATCAACCCGGAAACGGGCCGCGCCATACCGCACATCCGCGCCCTGATCGCCGCCGGCCAGTACCAGGCTGCCCAAGCCTACGCCAACGAGCACATCCACTCCCTCAACGAAGGCATGCCCTACCAGCCCGCCGGACACCTGCGCATCGATTTCCCGGACCACAGCACCTACTCCGACTACCGCCGCGAACTCAACATCGCCGATGCCGTGGCTACCAGCAGCTACCGCTGCCGGGGCGTCCACTACCGCCGCGAAACCTTCGCTTCCTTTGCCGATCAGGTCATCGTGCTGCGGCTCAGCGCCGACCAGCCGGGGCAAATCTCCTGCTCCCTTTCGCTCGACAGTCCGCACGCCGGCCACACCCTGCGCACCAGCCCGGACGAACTGATCCTCCAGGGCCGCAGCAGCGACCACGAAGGCAAACCCGGCGCCGTTTTTTTTGTCGCCCACACCAAAGTTGTTTTGGAAAACGGCACGCTGAGCAGCGACTCCAGCCGGCTCCGCATTGCCGGCGCCGACGCCGTGACCTTGTACATTTCCCTGGCCACAAATTTTAAAAACTACGACAACATCAGCGGCCTGCCGGCGCCCCAGGCCGCCGCCCACCTGCAAGCCGCCCTGAAACAAGCCTATGCCCCGGCCCTGGTGGCCCACAAGGCCGCCTACCACCGCTATTTCGACCGGGTGAGCCTCGACCTGGGCACCACGGCTGCCGCCAGCCTACCCACCCACACCCGCCTCGCCCAATTTGCCGAAGGCAAAGACCCGCAACTCGTCGCGCTCTATTTCCAGTTCGGTCGTTACCTGCTCATCTGCGGTTCGCAGCCGGGCGGCCAGGCCCTCACCCTGCAAGGCATCTGGAACGACCAACTCCTGCCGCCCTGGGACAGCAAGTACACCATCAACATCAACACGGAAATGAACTACTGGCCCGCTGAAACCACCAACCTCAGCGAACTGCACGAACCGCTGTTGCACCTGATCCGCGATATTTCGGTGACCGGCCGGCAAAGCGCTGCCCGCAACTACGGCGCCCGGGGCTGGGTGACGCACCACAACACCGACATCTGGCGCGTCACCGACCCCGTCGACGGCGCTCATGCCTGGGGCCTTTGGCCAATGGGCGGCGCCTGGCTCAGCCAACACCTCTGGGAACATTTTCAATTTACGGGCGACCGCCATTTCCTCCAAACCGCCTATCCGATCCTGCGCGAAGCCAGTTTGTTTTTCCTGGATGTGTTGCAGCAGGAGCCGGAGCACGGCTGGTGGGTGGTGTCGCCTTCGGTGTCGCCCGAAAATGAATTTACCACGCCAGATGGACAAAAAGCCTCGGTTTCGGCAGGCTGTACGATGGACAACCAGTTGGTGTTCGACCTCTTGCAGCGCTGCGCGGCGGCGGCCGATTTGCTCGGCGTGGATGCACATTTTGTAGATACCCTTCGGGAAACGATCCGGCGTTTGCCGCCCATGCAGATTGGCCGGCACCGGCAGTTGCAGGAATGGCTGCACGACTGGGACGACCCGGCCGATAAGCACCGCCACGTGTCGCACCTCTACGGGCTGTACCCCTCGAATCAAATTTCGCCGTACCGGACGCCGGAATTGTTTGAGGCTGCCCGGAACTCGCTGCTGTACCGGGGCGATGTGTCGACCGGCTGGTCGATGGGCTGGAAAGTATGCCTCTGGGCCCGGTTGCTCGACGGCAACCATGCGCTCCAACTGATCAGCAACCAACTTGCGCCGGCCGGCACCACAGCCGGCGGCGGCACCTACCCCAATTTGTTCGACGCGCACCCGCCGTTTCAGATCGACGGCAATTTCGGCTGCACGGCGGGTATTGCCGAGATGCTGCTGCAAAGCCACGATGGCGCGATCCACATCCTGCCGGCGCTGCCGGAAGCCTGGAAAAACGGACAGGTCAGCGGTTTGCGGGCGCGGGGTGGTTTTGAAATCGATGTGGCCTGGGCCAATGGCGAAGTGAGCCGGCTGGTCATCCGCTCGACCTTGGGCGGCAATTGCCGCTTGCGCCTGCCGCAGGTCCTGAAGGCCGGTGGCAGGGTGGCGCTGAAGCCCGCGACGGGCGACAACCCCAATCCGTTTTTTGCCAAACGGCCCGTGCCGGCGCCGCTGCTGTCGCCGGAGGCGCGCCTGGAAGGCGTGGTGTTGAAAAATACAGTACTGCTGGATCTCGAAACCGAGCCGGGGAAAACGTACATTTTTAAGCGCTAGATCGAGACAGTCTTGTTTACAAACATAAAAACAAGCAAGCCCAAGCGGGCGCGTTCCTACCGAACGCCGATAATTTCCACTTCAGCGCCGGTGAGGGCTGGGTTGTACCAGCAATCGATTTTGGCGGCTTTGTAAGCAGCAACGGCGTCTTTGGCTTCCTGTGGCGTGACGTATCCTTTCACGATGTAACTGGCGCCCTGCTCTCCGTTGGGGCAGGTGCTGCCGGGGTGCCAGAGCAGGTACAGGCCATCGATCGTGGGGGCTTTGTCGACGGGGGTATCCTGGCAATACACCGCAAACTGGACGTAGTGCAGTTCGCTGACGGGGGTAAACAGTTCGTTGCCGACCTGTCCGCGGCCTTTTTGGACCTGGCGCTGTACATTTTGACCGTTGACGGTCACCGTAGTGGCGGGCGCAGGGGCCGGGGTGCTGAGCGATTCGGTGGAGTACATAGCCGGTGACATGTCGTTGCCGGTGCTGTATTCGGCCGGGCGCAGGCCTTTGGCATTGCTGGCCGGCTGGGAGCCTTGTACTTTGGCTACGGCGGCGGCGCGGCGGCCACTGGGGGCCGGGCTAACGCTGACGGGCGTTGGGTTGGTATTGGCGCCGGTGTCGTAGGTGACGGGCGCGGTGGAAGGCGCGGGTTGTTGTTGAGGTTTCAGCAGGGATACCTGGGCGATTGCAGGGGTTGCCAAGCAGGCAAAAAGCAGAAAAATGGTCGTTTTTTTCACAAATACAACAGTTTAAATAGAAGGTTGTCAAAAAAAAGAACTGCAAACCTATAAGCCGGATTCTGTCCCGTTCTGGTACCCCGAAGGGCGCAAAACGGTCTCTGCCATTTATCTGGTCCCGGCCTCACGACCGGGCTCTGCGCTGCCTACCCCCCTTGCCGGCCTGCCCGGAGGCAGTACGCGTTGCGCGAGCCGCGCAACCCCCGAAATCCGGGATGCAAGGTGTACATGGCATTTCAACCCGCAAGGTTTATCCGCGTCCCGGTTTACATCGGGAAGCCGTGCGCTCTTACCGCACATTTTCACCCTTACCCCGTCCCGATTACTCGGAGCCGGGGCGGTTGTTTTCTGTGACCCTTTCTGTTCCCGACCGTTGTCGGGACCCACCCGTTAGGTGGTGCGGCGCCCTGTGTTGTCCGGACTTTCCTCCCCGCTTCGATCCCGAATACTCGGGACGAGGCAAAGGCGGCAGAGCGGTTTGCAGTTTTTCTTTTTATTCATTAATACTCCAAAGGACTGTTTTTATTGTGTTATCCCAGTTCCTTTGTTTGTTGTCAATTTTTTAATGATCTAAAAATCAAATATTTAAATCAATGCTTGTGCTGTTGGCCGCTGCCAGCGGTTGGGAAATGCCGGGGAAAGGCGGCAACGTCGGCCAGGCGGCATGAATTTTTGCTATTGGTTTTAGTATTGGCGTAAACTTTGTTCTTATACTTTTGCACGGCGCAAAAATGCCGTTTCTTATCTTCTCGAATTCATGGATGTTGTCCGGTATCACCTACCGGCCGCTCGAAATACCTTCGGCATACTTATGATAAAACGCCTGCTCCTGTATGTTTTGGCTGGGGCCATACTTCTGGCTGTAGCCATCAGTGCCGATATGGGGTACAAAGATACGGCGCTGCTCCAACAGTATGCCGCTCAAATATCGACGTACCTGTCCAGCCAGGAGTCGGGGGCACTCGATTGGGTGCGCCAGGAGCGCCAGGCCCTGGAGGCCGCGGTGGCAGGCCGCCCGGCTGCCGACCAGCGGGCCTGGGCTGATGCCCTGGCGGTGCAAGCGGCGGTAGACTATACCGTGCTGCTGCATGAGAAGGACTCGCTTCTTTTTTGGTCCAATAACAAAACAATTCCTACGCGCAGTACACTGGCCGCGCTGCTTCGGGCGCCCCAGCGCTCGGTGCTGCACTTGCCGCTGGGCTACTACTACGCCTACCACGAACCGTTTGGTGGAGGCAACATGCTCACCCTGCTGGTGCCGGTTCGCTACACCCTGGAAGCCGATGCCCGCGAACAACAGGGACTGTTCCCGGCCAATTCCTCCATCCCTTCCCGGGCGAGTATCCGGTTGTCGCCCGACGAAAATACCATCGAGGTCAATGGCCAACCGCTTTGCGGACTAAGTGCCGCCGGCACGGTGCAGGCCGGTTGGGTCCAATGGCTCAAACTGCTGGCCTACGGGCTTCTGCTGGGGATGGGACTTTCGCTGGCCTACCAGGGCGCAATCCTGCTGGCCAAACGAAACATGCCGCTGGCCGGCGCGGCGCTGTTGCTGGCGCTGGTGGCGGGCATTTTTTGGGCCAACCGGATCACCGGTTTTACCGCCTCGGCGTTCGATCAATTGCCGGTGTTTGCGCATCCGTTCGAACAACCTTCGCTGATCGGTAACTCGCTCGGCGACTGGCTCATGCACCTGCTGCTGCTGCTTTGGCTGATGGTGTATTTCCACCGGGCTTTTCATTCCGATGCCCTGAACCATTTTCCCTTGCCGGTCCGGCTCGCGATTGGCACGGTGTACTACCTGCTGACCATGCTCAGCCTGCTCCTTGGGGTGGAAATGTTTCGCCAACTGGTGTTTCACTCGGCGATCAATTTTGACTTTGACAACCTGCTCAACTTCGACGGGTTCAGCGCGCTGGCCTTTGCCGGCATCATCCTGCTCTCGATCGCGTTGTTTTTGTTTGGCCACCGGCTCATCCTGACCACGCTCCGGCTCGAACTGCCCGGCGCCTACCGGGCTGCCGGCATCGGCTTGTCGGCCCTGTTGTTGTACCTGGTGTGCCTGGGCTACGAAGATCAATTTCAGGTGGCGCCCATTTATATCGCGGGTTTTGCCTTGTTGTACGTCGGCGCCTTCGATTTTTTCATGGACTGGAAAACACCTGGTTTTGGTGGGGTAGTGCTGTGGTTGCTGTTGTTTTCGCTGTCTTCGGCCCTGCTGCTGTACCGCTACAACGACCTGAAAGACCAGCAGGTCCGGCTCGCGTATGCCGAAGCGCTGGCGACCGACCGCGACACGGCCCTGGCCGAGCCGCAACTGCGCCAGGTAGCCGATTTGATCCGCAAGGATACCCAGTTCAACCGCCTGCTCAAGCCCTGGCCGTTCAAGCCGAGCAGCTCGGACTTGCGGCACCGCCTCAACGAACTGTCGTTTGACCAGAATTACCTGTTCCAGCACTACCACGTTTCGGTCTATGCCTTCGACAAGGACGGCCTGGTGCTGCCCCTCGACCAGTCGCACGGCCGCGAGTTTGTGCTGGCGCAAAACTGGGACATCGCCGCGCCCTTGCCCGCCGCCACAGATATCCGCTACCATACGGCAGCCGACGGCATCTTCCGCTACCTCGTCAAAGTGCCGGCCCTGCGTATGAACGACCCCACGCAGCCAGCCGATGTGTATTGTTTCTTCGAACACCAATATCCACAACCCACGCGGGTCTACTCGGACCTGTTTTACAACCTGCCCTACAAAAACCTGGACCGGCTTTCGAACTACGATTTTGCCGTGCTGAAAAAGGGCAAACTGGTGGTCGATCAGGGGAAAGGCAACCAGGCGGTGTTCCGGAATACCTTGCCGGCCGGCCAGGCCGTGGAGCAAATGACCGGCTCGCCCCGGCGGGTGGATGCGGTGTACAAATCCATCGACAACCAAACCATTGCTGCCGTCGGGCGTTCGCTGGGCGGCTGGTACAAACAGTTGTACCTGTTTGCGGTGTTGTTTGCGCTGACCTCACTGGCTATTTTCGGGCTGGCCCTGGCCAACACGTATTTGCGGTTTTTGCCGGACTACTACGAATTCTACTTTTCCACCAAAGGCTCCCTGGCCAAGCGCATCCACTACGGCAACGTCGCCCTGATCGGGCTGGCTTTCATCGGGATCGGCTGGCTGACCTACCAGCACTTTACGAGCGCTGCCAAAGACGCTACCCGCGCCAACCTGGATTACCGCGCCGATGCCGTTCTGACCCACCTGCGCACCAAATGGGGCGAGCTGGCGCCGAGTTCCGACAGCCTGCGCCGGGCCTTGCCCGAAACCCTGGCCCCACTAGCGGCCAGCCTTTCCATCGACGTGAACCTGTTTTCGCCGGCAGGCGAATTATTATTTTCCACGCAGGAAGACCTGGCGCGGCTCGGTATTTTGCCCTCCAAAATGAACCCCGACGCCTGGTCGCTGCTCAGCCGCGACGCCGGCACAGAGGCGGCTATGTCCGAACAAGTGGCGGGGGCCCGTTTTTCGAGCCGCTATTTGCCCCTGCGCAACAACCAAAACCAGTTGCTCGGCTTCCTGGGCGTGCCGTTTTATTTGTCGGAACGCAAGATAGGCGCAGAGGTATCCGACTTTATCGGCATGCTCGCCAGTGTGTACGTGTTCCTGCTGCTCATCGCCTACTCCTTCTCGTTCCTGCTCTCGCGTTCCATCATCCGACCCTTGCAATTGATTTCTGACAAGATCAAACTCCTGCAATTTGAAGACAAAAACGAACCGTTGGAGTACAAAGGCGATGCGCAGGATGAACTCAGCGCCCTCATCGAGGAATACAACCGGATGGTGGACAAACTGGAAGACTCCAAAGTCCAACTGATCCGCCTTGAACGCGAAAGCGCCTGGCGCGAAATGGCCCGGCAGGTGGCGCACGATATCAAAAACCCGCTGACCACCATGAAACTCTCCATGCAACAACTGGAGCGGGTGTCGTCGGAGCCGGCGCAAGCGGCGGCCTACCTGAAAAAAGCCATCACCCGCCTGATCGAACAGATCGACTCGCTGGCCCAGATCGCTTCGGAGTTTTCGATGTTTGCCAACCTCGATATCCAGCAGAAGCACGATATGGTGCTGAACGACGTGGTGGAAAGTGTGTACGACCTGTTCAGCGAGCAAAAAGACGTGGCGCTCCAATTGAGCGTAGCGACGGATCGTTACCACATCAACGGCGACAAAAACCACCTGATCCGGGTATTTAACAACCTGATCATCAACGCCATTCAGGCGATTCCCTCGGACCGGCGCGGCGAGATCAAGGTGTCGATGTACCGCCGGGAGCACCTGGCCATTGTGCAGATCAGCGACAACGGCGGCGGCATTCCGCCGGAAATCCGCAAACGCGTGTTCGAGCCCAATTTCACCACCAAAACCTCGGGTAGCGGTCTGGGCCTGGCCATTTGCCGCAAGATTGTGGAAGCCCTCGACGGCACGATCCGCTTCGAAACCCGGGAAAACGACGGTACGGACTTCTTTGTCGAACTGCCGATCACCGCTACGGAGCCGGCTGAACGGCCGGAAAAAGTGCGGGTAGGGTAGGGTAGGCTGGCGAGTTGGAGATTCGAGGAAAATAGTTGATTTTTGGCATTGAACAGGGGCTGCCAATGCTGGTTCTGTTTTCCCTTTGCCAACAACTATTTTTAAATATGACCACCAACCGATCCATCCGCTCCGCAGTTGCGATTTTACTTTTTTTATGGGCTTCTGCGCCCGTTTTTGGCCAATGGGAGCCGCTGAGCGACCTGTATGCCTTTGAAAAAATAACGCTTGTCAACAAAACCCTGATCGCGACGGCAAGCCACCGGGTGTACCGCTCCGAAGATCTGGGCGCCACCTGGACCAATGTCACACCGGCACAGCCCTGCACAGTGTTCAAACTGGTGCAGGACAGCGCATCGGTTTTCCTGGTGACCAAAGAGGGCATTTGGCAAAGCACAGATGCCGCCAACACCTGGCAAGCGCTTCCGCACCACATCAACCTTGCCGTGCTCGATAACCTCTACGATGTAGAAGTGGCCGATGGTTACCTGTATTTTTCTTCGCCGACAATCCCCACCCACTGGGGGGCTATTTTGAGGCAATCGACGACACTGTCCGATGACGTCGACACGATTTCTGTTTTCAAAAATACGATTTGGGGCTACAACCCGAAATTGATCCGACAAGGCAACAGCCTGCTCGCCTACGATGTGCAGCACGGTATTTTACGCTTTGAAACCGCCGACTCCTGCCAATGCCCCGTGTACTCCACCGTGGCCTACACGTTTCCGGTGTATCAAATGGTGGTGGATGGCGACCGATGGCTCGTTCGGACAGACCTCGACTGGAAGCGATCGCTCGATGCGGGTGAAACCTGGCAAACCCTCGGCGCCTTGCCGGCGGCCGATTGGGTGAAAGCCAGCGACGGCGCTTTGTTCAGTTACGCCCAAGGTGGAAAATTGATGGTGTCGGAAAATTTTGGCGATACCTGGAACCCACTCTGGCAATTTAGTAACACCAGCATCAAAGCAACAGACGCCCTATGGCTCGACGACCGGATACTGGCTTGTTCGAGCGACGGGTTCCTCCAAACGACCGATAAGGGCGCGTCCTGGTTGGCCATTGCCGTCCGGCAATCCACCTACTCCGGGCCATATCTGTACGCGCTGCCCGACGCTTTGTTTCGGTTTGGCAATCAATTTTCCTACGATGGCGGCCGTACCTGGGCGGGTCGCCCCGATACCGCCCTGGCCGGCGGCTTTGACTTCGTGCGGTTTTTTCAGTTCAAAGGCAAAACTTACGGCCATATGCAGTATTTCGGCTACTATGTGACCGATCCGGGTGACTACCTGCACTGGACCCGCCTCGGTGGCAACTGGCCTTTTTCTACGGAATATTCGGTTCCGCACCAGAATTTTATTTACAACAAAGATTTCCAAAACAACAAGTTGTATCGCTCGCCGGACGGCAATCAATGGACCCTGGTGGTGCAAATGCCCTGGGGCAGCCTCGATCCGGTCAGCCACCAGGGGCGCCTGTTTGTGCCCAATACCGACTATAGCCTGATGGTTTCGGACGACGAAGGCTACACCTGGACGCAGGTATTCCTGGGCGCCGGAAACATGGGCTGGCCAAACGGCGGCCGACTGCTGTCCGAAGGCGATAGGCTCTACCTGTATGACCGCACGCGCATCCTGGTATCAGCCGACAATGGCCAAACCTGGACGCGTGTGAACCACAATTTGATCGACCTGGACGGGACTCCGGCCGTGGTGGCCGATTTTACGGTGAAAGACCAAAACCTGTTTGTGGTCACCAACCAGGGTATTTTTCAATCCTATGGCAACACCGACGCCTGGTGGAACATCACTGGCAACCTGCCCAGCAGCGACAATAACCAACTGTACTACGGCTATTACGAACTGGATGTGTACGGCGACGAACTGTTTGTGTCGCGGGGCAGCAACGGCATCGAATTCAAACGCCAGATTGCCGCTTCGGCGCCAGCCTGGGTAGAAGGCTACCTCTTTCTCGACCTCAACCATAACACCACCTGGGAGCCCGGCGAGCCGCCGCTATCCGGTCTCGTGGTTACGGCCGGTCCACAGGCGGCAGTTTCCCGAGCCGATGGCCATTTTTCCTGCCCGGCTGCGCCGGGAGATCAGGTGAAACCGGTATTGCCGCTGCCGGGTATGCTCGCCACACCGGAATTTTGGCCGGCAGACGCACCGGATTCCCTGAAAAATTTCGGCATCACCCTGGCGGAAGGTTCCAAAAACTGGTCGGTGACCGCCACCCAGCAATCGGTGTTCCGCTCCGGGTTTGAAGAAACCATCCAGGTATCGCTCAGCAATTTGGGCGCCGTCGATACCACGGGTGTGCTTCGATTCACGCCCGACCCGCAGTTGCAGTACCTGTGGGCCAACCCCATGCCCGATCTGGTGGATGGCGCTACCCTGGTTTGGAACATCCCGAGCCTGCCCTTTTTGCAAAACCAGCATGTTCAAATACGCTTCCGCACTGCCCAAACGGCCCTGTTGGGCGATTCCATTTTTTGCCTGGCGGCCGTACAACCCGCGTTTGCGGACGAAGCGCCGGCCAACAACCAATACCTCCTGCGGGGGGCGGTGCGCAATGCCTACGACCCCAACGATAAACGCGTGGAGCCGGAAGATTTTATTCAAAAAACAGCGGTAGAAACGGGAAAACCCCTGGAGTACAGCATCCGTTTTCAAAACACGGGTAACTATTCCGCCAACCTGGTCCGCATCGTCGATACCCTGGTGCCTCAAATTGACCCGCGCTCGGTTCAGTTGCTGGCCGCTTCGCATCCCTGTGTGTGGCGCCTGATTGGATCGAACGTGTTGGAATTCAGTTTTCCAGGTATCGAAGTGCCCGACAGCGCCGCCAGTCCATTGGGCAGTCAGGGTTTTGTCCGGTTTGCGGTGCAGGTCCGGAAAAACACCCCAGTGGGCGCCCAATGGCGCAACACCGCCTACATTTATTTTGATTTCAACCCTCCTGTGCAGACCAATTCCGTGCAAACGGAAGTGCAATGGATCATAGCGGTTCATGAGCAAACGCCGTTGGAGCACCGCTTGCAACTAAGCCCCAACCCTGCCCGGCAGCGCGTGCAGGTTCGGGCGAACAGCGACGCGTTGCAACAGGCTGATATCCGGCTCCTGGATGCCAGTGGCCGCCTGTTGCGCAGCACGCGCCTGCAAGCCGGTGTTGCCTGGCTGGACGTGCAGGCTTTGCCCCGCGGGCAATATTGGGTAAGCGCGAAAGGCCAGGCCGGGGCGACGGCCAGTGTGTTGTTGTTGCTGGAATAATTATTTCTTCCGTTTCCACCACCAGAAAAATCCGGTGATCAGGAGGGCGCTCAAGGCAGCAAGCCACCCGTAGGGGCGGTTGGCCGGTACGGCCGGCGCTGCAGTTTTTTCGCCGGGCAGCAGGATTGCCGCCGGGTCGCCGATGAGGATCAGGCTGGACCAGTAGGCCGGCGTGCTGTAGGTCGGCATGCTTTGTTGCAGGTAGTCCAGTTTTGCCTTTTGCAGGGCCACGTCTTTGGCCAGGCCGGCGTCCAGGTAGCGGTAAAAGCGCAGCAAAATATCTTTGCTGGACTGGTCGGAGGCGCTCCACTGGTTGGCCACCACCGAGGGGCAGCCGGCGTAGGCGAAGGCCAGCGCCAGGCTTTGCAGGCCTTCGCCCGGCACGCTGGGGCCATTGGACGAGTTGCAGGCGCTGAGCACCACCATATCGGCGTTGCAGGGCAAGCCGTAGATTTCGGCCAGGTGCAGGTAAAAATCCTCTTCGCCGGGCGATTTTGAAAAAATAAGGGCGGAGCGCTGCGGGTCCGATTCTTTCAAAAAGCCGTGCATGGCCAGGTGCAGGATCCGGAATCGGTCGACCTGTTGCAGAAAAACGGATTTGCGGGCCTCGGTGTTTAGCCAGGCGGTGCCGTGGAGCAGGCCGGCGATCTCGCGCACCTCGTCGTCGGAGTAGGCCAGGCGGCCAAAATTGCGTTTCAGGAGGCTGGTGTCCAGGTCCTGGTTGGCGGCCTGAAGGGCTTTGAGGGTAAAGTCGTCGTATTCGAGCCCGAAGCCCCCAAAGCGTTGCAGGTTTTCTTTTTGCCGGCGGTGTTGCGGGGCGCTCAGCAGATATTGGGTGGAAAACGTCGAACTCAGGGCAAATCGCCGGATCAACATTGGCCCTTCTGCGCCTTCCCAGCGGTCGACCGTTTGGGTGGGCAACAGATCGAACGGGGTTTTGAGCAAGGGCGCATCGGCCACCAGGCAAAGGCGGGTGGTTTCGCTGCGCAGGGCCACCAGGGGTTGTTGCAGGAGGGTTTGAAACAGCGGGTTGGCCAGTTGGGCATAATTGGCCGATAGCGCCTCGGCATTCAGGTCTTCGGCCAGGGCCCGCAGCCGCCCGATCCGATCCTGAAACCCCTCAGGCAGCGCAGCGCTGAATACTTGCAGGCCGGCGTAGGGCGTGATGAGGAAAATATGTACCGCCGTGCTGCCGGTGAAAAACTCAAGGATGGCGGCGTCTGCCGCAATTTTTTGCTGAACCTGGGCCAGGTCGACGCGCTGGGCGCTGGCAAATTTGATCCGGTAGTATTCCGGGTAGGCGCGTTCCAGTTGTTGGATAAAATGTTGGTACGCCAGCCGGGCTTCGGGGTAGGCGGGGTCGGCGGCGGCAAACAGCCGGTAGCACGCGCGGCGCAGTTGGCTTTCGCGCAGCGTCACCGAATCGGGCAGGCCCAGGTCTTTGGCCTGGAGTTCTTGCAGGCCATCCTGCAGGAGCAGGGCTTTGTTTCGGGTACTGAAAAAATAGGCGGTTTCGAGGTACCGCTGTTCGCCCCGGTGGCGGTAGAGCGCGAGCGCGGTTTGGATGGCTTTTTCATAAAACGGCAGGCAGTCGGCCACCAGTTGTTGTTTGGAGCCTTCGTCGCGGTAAAACAGGCGCAACTCGGTGGCTACCGAGTCGAGGCTGGCGTAGAGGAGCAGGGCTTCGTCGAGATAACCGCCGTTGGGGCGGCTGGCGGCCAGTTGCAGCAAGGCTTCGGCGCGGAGCCGGCCGGCGCGCAGGATATCTGTTTTTTGGGTGGAGCGGGCGCCGAGGCGATAGGCGCGCAGGGCTTTTTCGGGCTTTTGGGTGGCCATGTACACGTCGCCGAGGTTTTCCCAGGCGTTGGCCACCAGTTCGGCGGAGCCTGATTTTTCCCGCAGGGACAATGCTTTTTGAAAATAGCGGATGGCGTCCGGCCATTGGCGCCGGCGTTTGGCGATCAGGCCGAGCAGTTCGTAACTGAGGCTGAGGTTGGCGGCGGCGGC
>JADLDL010000215.1 GCA_020846655.1 Saprospiraceae bacterium
TATCCATTTCGATGCGGCGATCCTGGTAAACCGTCCCGGTCACATTGGCGGTGTACTCATCGATATACCGCTGTTTCCGGTTGTAGTAGGGAAGGTATGCCTGCTGGTACTCCTTTTTTGTGGTAGTGTCCAAGGTGCGCGAGTCCGGTTCGTCATTGTCGAAATACAAAACGATCGGGAGGTACAAGGTGGGGTCCAAGGGCCTCAGGTACAAATCTTTGCGGATGTGGTGGAATGGCTTTCGCGGCAGGTCGTCGGTACGGAATTCGAGCGAGTCCTGCGAATAGCCCTCTTTGTTGGCGCTGATCCGGTAGCGACTGTCGTAAAAAATGACGGTATGGAAATCATTGTTGTCCGGCCCGGTGGAATGGCTGATTTGTGTGTTGCCAGGGATATTCAAGAGGCGCAACTGGACATCATTCAATGGTTTCTTCGTGATGTCATCCCAAACATACACATCCAGGTAGAGCCCCTGGCACAGGTAGAGTTTTACCTCAAAGGTGGTGTCGCGGTACAGGTTTTCCGTGCTCACTTTCACCGAATCATCCGTGTAGCCGGCTTTGGACACAAACAGTTGGTACCAGTGGCTGAACTCCAGCGGGTACATTTTGGTGTTGCTCGTTTCGACCGTCGTAACCAGCGAATCCAGCGGCCCTCCAGCCGGGTTGGTGGCCCAGGCGCCGTTGGGCAATACCTGCACCAAGTCGTAAAATTTAAACACAGCCCCGTTCAGGGCCTCTTTTGTTTTGCAATCGTACACCGAAGCGATCAGGTTTACCTTCACCGGGCGGAGGTACAAATTGACGTTTTGCGCACAACTCCAAACGGTTTTCGGCGAATCAAAGTAGATCGTATCCCCCACGAAGCCCGCTTTTGAAGCAATGAGCATGTATTTTTTCTCAATACTCAACTTGAACGCCCGCCAGGCGCCGCGCTCTTCTACCGAGCCCAGGTCGGTGTTGCCGGCAGCCGTCATTTCGACCAGCCGCAGCGTGGTGCCCCGCAAAGAGTCGCCGGTGATTTTGTGAAACGTGGTGGCCACAAATGCAGGCCGGTCCAGCATCGCGCGGAACAGGTCATAGCAGCAGTCTTCTTCCGAAAAATTCATGGCGCCTTTCCGGTTCGAGGAGAAAAAGGCCATGTTGCCGCAATCGGCCGGCAGCGAATAAAACACATCGTTGGCGCCCGAATTGATCGGTGCCGGCATCGCTTCCGGTGTGGTCCAGCCGGTTTTGGTGCGTTCGCTGTGGTAAATATCAAAGCCACCCAAACTGTGCTGGCGGTAACCGGTCGAACTGAAATACAGGGTCTGGGTAAACGTGTGGTAAAACGGCGACACATCGTCGGCCGGTGTATTCAGGGCGCTGAGGTTGACCGGCTGTGCGAAACTGTCGTTTTCAATCCGGCTGAACCAAATATCTTTTCCACCTTTTCCACCCGGCCGGTCGCTGACGAAAAACAGGGTTTCGGTCGTTTCGCCGGGCAAAATGCCCACATTGGGTTGCGTATTGGTGTGCTCTGCGACGTTGATGCTGTTGGGCAGGCGCTCTGCGGGGCCCCAGGCGTTCAGGGCATTGCGTTTGCGGCGGTACAGTTCGAAGCGGATCTGGTGGGCGCCGTTGTTTTTGCCAACGGCATAATACAGCACACTTTTGTCCCGGTTGAAGGTCGCATAGGCCGTGTGCCGGTCTTCTTCGTTGAAACTGGCCGGACGCACCAGGATCGTATCCAGCATGGGTTCGGCGGTAATGACCTGGATAAAGCGGCGTTCCGGCGTTTTTTCGTCTTCCCGGTACGGAAAGCCGCCATACGAGGCGAAGTACAGCAAACTGTCGGCCCAAATAGGGGAGTACTCCGAGTAGCGGGTATTGACGCCTTTGGGCAAGGTGTCCAGGCGGATATTGGTCATTTGCAGGGCATCGAGCGCTTCCTCGGCCCAGGTACAATTGGCCAGCCCGGTTTTGACCAGTTCGCGGGTTTCTTTGGAGGCCGCCGGCTTGGCGTCGGCCCGGTTGTACCAGAGTCGCGCTTCGGCATATTTGCCCATCCCGTAAAACGCATCACCCAGGCGGGCGGCCAGCAGCCCATTCGGGTCTTTGGCCATGTTGCCGTCCAGCAGGGTTTGGTAGGCCCAGGCGGCCCGGTCGTATTTGGTAAAGCGGTAGGCCGCATCGGCCAGGCCGATCAGCGCCAGACTGTCTTTCGGTCGGGCCGAGAGGATCATGTCGTAGTATTGGATGGCGCGGCCATAATCGGCTTCTTCGTGACTCTTCCGGGCTTTGTCGCGCAGGGCCTGTAGAGAAGGGGCGCGGTGCAGGTTGGCTCCAATCTTGTCCGGTACTCCCCGTATGGTATCAGAAACGCCACGCCCCTGGCTAAAACCCAAGGATGCGGCGCAGAAAAAGAATAGCAAAAAAAGTAAACTGGTGCGTGATAACATGGCTTAAGATTGAAAGGTCATTCGACTGGACAACTGGGACCAACTTTGGGTTTGTACAATCGATAGATCAGCGATACTTCCGGACCGCCCCGGCTTTGGGTGGCTTGATCGAATTCGGACACGTTCAGGTCGTAGGAGAAGCCGAGCGACCAGGTGCGCCAAAAGGCTTCGATGTTCCACACGACGGCATCGCTGTACCGCTGCCGGAATCCGGCGCCCACTTGCAGGGCCACTTCGTCGTATTTGTCCGGTTTGAGCAACATCCGGACGCCGGCGCCGTACAACAACTCCCGGTAGGCGCCCTGCCGTTGGAATTGCCCTTGCAACACCAGGTCAAAATTGTTGGTCAGTTGTGCTACCGCCAAACCGTAGATCGCGAGCCGGGTGGCCAGCCGCACATCCTTGGAGTTGGTCCAGAAATCGTGGTTGGGGCGGTTGATGTGGTGCAAGCCTGCACCTACATCCACCTTGCTGCGGTTGCGGGCGGCCTGCCAGTGGTAGTTGAGGCCGGCAGCCAGGTCAAAATATTGCAGGTTGGTGCTGAACAGGGAGCCGCTTTCCAGCGTCGGGGCAGAGGGATTGAACAGGCAATCGACAAACTGGGCGTCGAAGGTCCACTTGTTGTTGTTGAAGGCCCGCTGCCCAAAGGCCGGCGTAACTGCCAGCGACAGGAAGTTGTTTTCGGCAACCGGCAGGGTAATGCCGATGGGGATGCCAATTTGCAACGAACTGAGCCGCAGCGTGCCTTGCCGGTCGTAGTTGATGAGCAGGGTGCCGGTCAGGTAGCGGTCGTAGCGATATTTGTCGTAGTAAAATTTGTTCTCAATGCTTCCTGAAAAGGTGGTGTAGGGTACGGGCACCCCGCGCCATTGGCTCCGGTAGTTTCCCACAAAACGCAAATCGCCACCAAAAACGCCGTTCAGCCCGGGGCTGAGGTTGAGGGGGGAGTTGCCAAATTGAGAGAAATGTATATCCTGAGCCGGAAGCGAATACGCAGACAGGGCGAATACCACAAGCAGTTGAATACAGCGTAAGGATAGCGTTATCTTCACAAGCGCTTTGTTTTTGTGATGCAGTAAGGAAAAAACGATTGTAAACGGCCTCAGGAAGGGAGGATAGGGATGATGGCGTCCTGAAGGGAGACCAAGAGCAAAAAACGTACCAGTACTCCGGTACACGGCGTGTTTAGCCAGGGTACGGTACTTGCGGGATTGCCAGTCTTAGGCGGAGGAATTACTAAAAGTCGAACCTTCCTGAAGTTCAACCAGACATGAGATAAAGAAACCGCTGTAAAGGTAGTGTTTTAATACACCTGCAAAAAATTGTAAGGTGTTAAAACACAAAAAGGTTTGTCAGCCATGTGACAAACCTTTTTGTGACTATTTGCCCACTCGTCCGCCGGGCTATCCGATTTGCTCCAGCAAACGGTGCATTTCGGTTTTTTGCCGAACGATCCCGGCGACCTCGCTGATCGGCACCCGCACTTGCTGCATGGAGTCGCGTTCGCGAATCGTGACCGTATCATTTTCCAGGCTGTCAAAATCGATCGTCACACAATAAGGCGTCCCGATAGCATCCTGGCGGCGGTAGCGGCGGCCGATGGCGTCTTTTTCGTCGTACTGGCACGTAAACTGGAATTTCAGTTGGTCGAAAACGCCGCGCGCCTTTTCCACCAGATCCTCTTTGTTGCGCACAATCGGCAACACGGCGCATTTGATGGGCGACAGGGCCGGCGGAATGCGCAACACCGTGCGGGTGCTGTCTTCACCCTGGGCATCAGGCACGGTTTCTTCCACCAGCGAGTTGCTCAGGATGGAGAGAAACATGCGGTCGAGGCCCACCGAGGTTTCGACCACGTAGGGCACGTAACTCTCGTTCAGTTCCGGGTCGAAATATTGCATTTTTTTGCCCGACATATCCTGGTGGCTGCCCAGGTCGTGGTCGGTACGGGAGTGGATACCCTCCAGTTCTTTAAACCCAAACGGAAATTCAAACTGGATATCCACGGCCGCGTTGGCATAAAACGCCAGGTTGTCGTGGTCTTTGAAGCGCAGTTTGGCGGCGGGCGTCACGGCGCGGTGCCAGGCCATGCGTTTTTCTTTCCAGTAGGCATACCATTCCATTTCGGAGCCGGGCCGGATGAAATATTGCATTTCCATTTGTTCGAACTCGCGCATCCGGAAGATAAACTGCCGGGCGACGATTTCGTTGCGGAAGGCTTTGCCGATTTGGGCGATCCCGAAGGGCACCTTCTGCCGGGTTGTTTTTTGTACGTTGAGGAAGTTGACAAAAATACCCTGTGCCGTTTCGGGCCGCAGGTACAATTTGCCGTCTTCGCCGGCGATGTTCGACATTTGGGTGTTGAACATCAGGTTGAACTGGCGCACGTCGGTCCAGTTGCGCGAACCGCTGTCGGGGTCTGCGATTTCCAGTTCCTCGATCAGGGCCTTGATGTCGGCCAGGTTGTTGTCTTTCAGGCCATTGGCCAGGCGTTTGGCAATGGCTTCGGCGCGGTTGGCCCAGTCGAGCACCCGGGCATTGGTGCTGCGGAACATGGCTTCATCGAAATTGTCGAATTTCTTGCGGGCCTTTTCCACTTCCTTTTCAATCTTGGCTTCGAGTTTGTCGATCTCGGCTTCGATCAGCACGTCGGCGCGGTAGCGTTTTTTCGAATCCTTGTTGTCGATCAGCGGGTCATTGAAGGCATCCACGTGTCCGGAGGCTTTCCAGATTTTAGGGTGCATAAAAATGGCACTGTCCAGGCCCACGATGTTTTCGTGTACCTGCACCATGGCTTTCCACCAATATTCTTTGATGTTGTTTTTCAGTTCGGCGCCCATCGGGCCGTAATCATACACGCCGCCCAAGCCGTCGTATACTTCGGAGGATGGATAAATGAATCCGTATTCTTTGGAATGAGAAACCAGTCGCTTAAAAAGATCTTCCTGCATGTAGGTGTGGAACGGTTGAATGTGTGGTTGTTGTCAGGTATTTCGGTGGGGCTTGGGTGAAAAACGGCGCAAAGGTGCGGAAATTGGCCTGAAAAATAAAACGGCTGCTGCCGGGAGTACGTAAAAACTATGCCAGGAAGTTTGCCGGCGCCTGATTTTCAATTTTTTAGACGGTTTCTTAAAACAATGGCCACCTGTTTTTCTCCGGGCGGGCAATCTTCACCGCAGGCAGGTGGCCGGCCTGCGGTGGCGGTAAAAAAGAAAAAATCCCGAACCAAACGGGCTGTACCTTGTTTCTTCGGCAGGTTTGCCCTTGTGTAGGCCCTGTCTTGTTTTTTATTTTTCTACCTCTTAATGTTTACGAACACCTATGGCAACATTCAAACGTAAGGCATCTGCCGTTTGGCAAGGCTCCGGCGCAGAAGGTGCGGGCTCCCTGACGGGCCCCTCCGGCGTACTTGATCAAACCCCCTATTCCGCCAAAATGCGTTTTCAGAACGAAGACGGACGCGCGGGCACCAACCCGGAAGAACTGATCGCAGCAGCCCACGCCGGTTGCTACATCATGGCGCTCAGTTTCCGGCTTTCCGGCGCTGGTTTTGTGCCCACCGAACTGCGTTGCTCGGCTACGATCGACATGGACAACAGCAGTGGCGGTTGGGCTTTTGCCAAAATCACCTTACACCTGGAAGCCGAAGTGCCGGGTAT
The DNA here is from genome assembly GCA_020846655.1 of Saprospiraceae bacterium. Classification (GTDB taxonomy): domain Bacteria; phylum Bacteroidota; class Bacteroidia; order Chitinophagales; family Saprospiraceae; genus M3007. The sequence goes on from JADLDL010000215.1 coordinate 6,100, forward strand.
CGACGAAGCGGCTTTTCTGGAACATGCCCAGGCGGCGAAAGGCGGTTGCCCCGTCAGCAAGGCTCTTGCTGCGGTGCCCATTGAACTGGACGCCAAACTGGTATAAGCCAACCCACAAGCGATATGCCGGTTTGTGTTAGACCCGGCAGCAGTAAAAAACAACGGCCCGTTTCCAAGTCACTTGGAAACGGGCGATTTGTTGTTCATCTGGCGTGGAAGTTATACAGGATGTATACTTGCTACCCGTTGTTTTTCCGACTGAAATTGGGGATTCCGGCCGAAATACTGGTCTTTGGAGCGGTGGATTGGGGTGGTTTCAGGGGCACTCAAAACTGGTTCCTGGGGGCACTTGGGGTTGGTTTTTCGGGCACTGTGGTTTTTGAGGCTTCGTTTTCAAATGGGTTTGGGGTGCCAGGCACTTGGGGTTGGTTTTTCGGGCACTGCGGTTTTTGAGGCTTCGTTTTCAAATGGGTTTGGGGTACTGGGCATTTGGGGTTGGTTTTCGGGCACTGCGGTTTTTGAGGTTTCGTTTTCAAAAGGGTTTTGGGTACTGGGCACTTGGGGTTGGTTTTTCGGGATTAAATAGGTTTAAGGGGCTACATGTTCTGGGTTTCAAAAAGGTTGGTTCTAAAGGGGTAGTGGATCGGCAATCAGGATTAGCGTTTTCAAATGGGTTTCAAATAAAGCATTGGGGGATTAGCCGCTCGGGGATGAAGTTTTTTTGGGAGAAATTTATTCTGACAGCGGGCCGTCAAATCGATGCTGCAAAGATGCCGGATGTGGGCTCGTTTGCCCAAACACAAAAACAGGCATTACTTCCAAAGCAAAAAAATCAACATATTTAAAAGGGTGGATTTGCGGGGCAAAAAAGGAGCGAAGGCGGGGAGGACTCCATCAGGGTGGGTGGGTTTTAGGGCTACAGGGTTTGGGATTACAGAGGTAGGCCTTGGGGCTGGCAATCGATGGGTTTGGGAGGAATACAGGGTGCATAACGAGCATTTGGTTTTGGTAATCTCGGTTTTGGGTGGTTGTGCAGGGCTGAGTTTCGATTAGGGGTGTAGGGGTTCGGGGTAAATGGCGTGCAGCGTAATGTGTTCGTCGGAGTAGTCGCCTTCCAGGATTCCGGACCGCCGCCGGCGGGTGCGCCCGTTGGCGTCAGTAACGTTCTTCCGGATCCGGTACGACCGTTCCGCTTCGAATTGATTCGGCGGAACGACCGGTAGAAAGTCAAAAACAAGGACATGATTGACCATTTCTTTGCTCCATTCGGCTTGTGCGAAGGCGTTGCCGCTGGGCAATAGCCGGTCGCGCAGCCAGCCGATATGTTTCCACAAGGTGTTGCCCCCGCGACCGGGGTAGCCAATTTGAAGGGAGATATTTGAAATATACTCCCATTCTGTAGCGGCCTCGTTCAGCAGGCAGCGCACTTCAATGAGAACTGGGTCCATGGTGTGATTAAGGTTGGTAGGGTTGGTGAACCGAAAGCGTCGTTTTGATGAAGCAAAGGTGGGGGGCTGTCGCTTGTTTTGCCAAATACAAAAAAAGCGATCTCTTCCAGGGAGGTAAGGCAAAATGTAAAATGTAAAATGTAAAATGTAAAAGGGTGTTGGCGGCGCAAGGCAGATTGGAGGGTTTAATACAATGGTTATTTTGCGCAAAAGACCATTTCCCAGCCATCCAACACCGCCATCACCCTTTTACATTTTACATTTTACATTTTACATCTTACATTTTACATTAATCCGCGCCTTGCTCGCAGCGTGCTACGCGGACCACATAATTGGAACTGTTGGTGGAACCGGGGAAGGTGACACAAAAATTTTGGCTGCTGAGCAGGATCCGGTAGTCGGCAAACGCGGTGGCACTGATCGGGAAACGACCGCAGAGCGTATTGAAAATACTGGGCTTGCAGCGCGCCGGCACATCGCCCAGCGAAGACCAGCCGCCGCAGCTCACCTGATCGTAGGGCGTTATTTTCAACATACCACCCTGGTGGTCTTTCGAAAACATGGCCCGCGCCACCACGTTGCCGGAAGCATCGGCAATATCAATCCGGTACATTTCAAACCCGCTGGCCGCCGAACTCCAGGCAAAACAATTCGCGGTGTTCGCCACCGGCGATACCGCATTGCAGCTGGAAAACTGGCACAGCGAATCCGA
>JADLDL010000216.1 GCA_020846655.1 Saprospiraceae bacterium
CTGCGGTTCGATATTCGATATTCCAACGTAAATGGCTTAAAAAATATCGAATATCGAACCGCAGAATATCGAATGTCGAAGTAAGTAAACCTTAAGTTGATGGCTATGGGGTTAGAGGGTTGGAAGATAAAAGGGCGAGGCTGTCATTTTGTCGGGTAATCTGAGCTGGCATAATTGTCGCCTGGGTATTGTTGAAAACAGCGCAAACCCGGAGTCTTTCACCCACAAGAGTATGTCATGTTGCAACAAATGAATGTCGAAGGCGCCTCCGCCAACCCCGCCGACTGGAACCGCGCTGTACCGCCGGCCGAAGACCTCGAATTACTGGATGCCTATTCCCGCACGGTAGTCAACGTCGCCCAACGGGTGAGCAACGCCGTGGTCCATTTAAAAGTAAAAAAACCAAAACCGGCCCACAACCGTCAGGCCCCCAACCCCAACGAGGGCACCGGCAGCGGATTCATCATTAGCAGCGACGGCTATGTGGTCACCAACAGCCACGTCGTCAATGGCGCCGAACACATCGAAGGCATGCTACAGGATGGCCGGAGTTTTCAGGCACAGGTCGTGGGCGACGACCCGGCCACCGATCTGGCTGTGGTCAAAATCAGCGGCGACAACCTGGCCACCGTGGGTTTTGGCGCCAGCGACCGCCTGCGCGTCGGCCAAATCGCCATTGCCATCGGCAATCCCTTTGGGTTTCAATATTCCGTCACGGCAGGCGTCGTGAGCGCACTCGGGCGCACGCTGCGCAGCCAAAGCGGCCGCCTGATCGACGATGTGATCCAAACCGACGCCGCCCTCAACCCCGGCAACAGCGGCGGCCCGCTGGTGGATTCGCACGGACAAGTCATCGGCGTCAATACCGCCGTGATCCTGCCCGCACAAGGGCTTTGCTTTGCCGTGGCCTCCAACCTCGCCCAATTCGTGGTGGGCAAACTCATCCTCGAAGGCCGCGTCCGGCGCGGACTCCTGGGCATCGGGGCGCAAGCCGTGCCGCTGCCCGCCAAATGGCTGAGCTCGCTCGAACTCCCAACTTCCGGCGGCATCCAGGTGCAAACCGTGGAGCCCAAGGGCCCCGCAGCACAAGCGGGCGTACTGGTGGGCGATGTGCTCGTTCAGTTTGAAGGCAAACCCATCGATTCGATCGATGCCCTGCACAAAGCCCTGGACGAGAGCACGATCGGCCGCAACATCAGCCTTTGGGTCTTGCGCGATGGAAATTTGAAACAACTGAATGCCGTGCCCGGCGAGTTGAAATAATGTTCGTGTTTCGGGATGCGTGTTTCGGAGTGCGTGCCCGCCAAATTGAAATAAACCATGACCACTGATCAAAATTACCTCGACAGCACCCGCCGTTTGTTCCACTACTACCGCGGATTGGGTGAAAAAGCCCTCGCCCAAGTAAGCGACGAGCACATCCACCAGCAACCCTCGCCCGAAAGCAACAGTATTGCCATCCTGGTCAAACACCTGAGCGGCAATATGCTGAGCCGTTTTACCGATTTTTTGAGCTCCGACGGCGAGAAACCCTGGCGGAACCGCGATGCGGAGTTTGAAAACGACTATGCCGACAAAATCGAGTTGCTCGCCGCCTGGAATGCCGGTTGGGAAGTTGTGTTTTCGGCCCTGGACCCGCTCCAGTCGGAAGACCTGGACAGGATCGTGTATATCCGCAACGAAGGGCATACTGTGTTGGAAGCCCTCCACCGCCAATTGGCGCACTACTCGTACCATGTCGGCCAATTGGTGTACCTGTGTCGTTGGTTGGCGGGCCCCGAATGGCAGTCGCTATCCATTCCCAAGGGCGGCTCACAGGGTTTCAATGCCGAAAAATTCGAACAAGAGAAGACCCGACGTTTTTTTACGGAGAAATAAAGCGGTAATAAAAAGGGGCCGGAAGCGTGTTTCTGCACCCTTCCGGCCCCTTTGTATTCCCTGCGCGGTAAAAAACTGCGCATTTATTCCACCGTCACCTTCATCCGGATATCCGTCAGGGGGCGGTCGTAGGCATCGCGGGGCACGGCGGCTATTTTGTCCAGGACTTCGAGGCCCTCTATCATTTCACCAAACACGGTATACTGGCCGTCGAGCTGCGGGGTGCCTCCTTTTTGGCGGTACAGCGCCCGCCATTCGGGACTGAATTTGGTGCCCAGGCGTTGTTCCCACTGGTCGAGCATTTCATCCGTTTGGATTTGGCCCTGCACGATAAAGAACTGGGAGCCATTGGATTTTCGCTGCGGATTGGCTTGGTCGGGCAGGCGCGCAGCCGCCAGACAGCCCCGAATATGCGGCGCTTTGATCTCCGCCGGAATATCATATCCGGGGCTACCCGCTCCGAGCAACATGCCCGGCGGAGCGTTTTTGGAACCCGGATCGCCGCCCTGGATCATGAAATCGCGCATCACCCGGTGGAACAGCAGGCTGTCGTAGAAACCTTCGCGGGCCAGTTTCAGGAAGTTGTCGCGATGCTGGGGAGTGCTGTCGTATAGGCGGATGCGGATATCCCCCATATCGGTATGGATGCGAACCAGGGTTTCTTTGGGTTGGCAGGCCGAAAAAGCCAGCAAAAAACAAAAAAGCAGCAGTGCGCCGGTTGCCAGTTTGTGCATGTTGGTGCTGAATTTGTGTCCGCCCCGGCCAAGTTGACGAAGGGGCGGCTTGTGGTCAGTTTTCGTTTTCCAGATCTTTAAAATACCGAACGGCATTTACCTTTAGGGTTCGTTCCTGTTCGTGCACGGCTTGCACGGGCATTTCCAGCACCTGGCGCCAATGTGGCCAGCCGTCTTCGTCGCGCCCGACAAACTCGAAAAAACCATCGTAGCCCAATAGCCGGCAAACGGCGATGTGCATCAGGTCTTGCATTTCTTCTTTGTTAAAATTTTTTTTCCAGCGGCCCAACTCCTGCATCCCGATCAGGAACAAGACCGTGTTGAGGTCCGGCAGGGTTTCACGGCGCATAGCATCTTGTACCAGGTGTTGGACGCGCAGCCATTCAAAATCAAGTTCCCAGTTTTCCATAGTGCAATTGTGCCTGCAAAAATGGCTAAAAAAGCACAATACGCTCTTACTTTTTCAAGCGCTTGTCACAATTTTCAAGGATGGCAAATTGCGTTCGACGGGGATCGTTGAGGATTTTGAAGAAATCTTCCAGGTACAAGCGCATCGCGTTGCGGGAGGATTTGCTCAGGCTTGTTTCCTGGTCGCAACGGTTCAAAAGCTCCGTCTGTTTGGCCTGAAAGGCCTTGAACAAGCGGTTGTAGTGCTCGGCGCTGCGGCAGAGGCCCAGGTAGTAGCGGTCGCGGACGTTTTGGATGGGAATATCTGGCGAGGGGATGGCGTAATCGGCTTCCACCAGGCCGGAATAATCAAAGTCGTAAGGCACCGCGACGGGCTGCCGGCCTTTGATTGCTACCACTTTCATGTTGTGTCGGGTATAGGCGCCCCAATCGGTATTGCCGATCATAAACTGGAACAGGCACATGCGGTCGTACGCTACCGAATCCATAGCGGTGGGGCTGATGATGCGGGGTTTGAGGGGGCGGCCGCCCAGGCGAGAGGCCAGTTCTTTTTCGCTTTCAATAAAAAAAGCGGTGCTTTCCATGTTTTTTCTGGAATTGCCGGGGTTTTCGAAGCGGACTTTGGCGGGTTTCACCCGAAAACTTTCGTCGGTGATCAGGTTGTACAATTGATACACCAGGCATTCTTTCATAACCAACTGGTCGTCAGCGTCCGAATTGCGGCAAGCCACCACCAGTTTTAATTCGTTGACGTCTTCCAGGCTGTCGCTGGCCAGGTCGCCTTCGAAAAAACGGATCTTTACCGGCGGGAAGTCACAGGTTTTTTTGCGCATGTGCCCCCGGGATTTGATCTGAATTTTCTGCTCGAAATCCACCGCTCCGGCATGGACGATTTTGAGCACGCCAGGCTGCCAGTCCGGGTCTTCTCCGGCGGATTTTAGTTGCTTCAGGTCCGTTTCAATGACGACTTCCAGCGCAGGGTATTGTTGGAGGCGGCTGAAAATATTGACAAATTCGGGGGCTTGTGCCCCGCCAGTGCCCGGCCGAAAGGCCTGGAGCAACAGGAACAGACAAATGATACGGTTCATTTTCATTCAGATATGTTTTTGACCGGAAAAATAAGGCAAAATTACGGCAGGGTACCTGCCTATCGCGCCTGCTGGCAACGCAAGCATTCGCATAGTAGGAGCAACATGCCGGTAAACACTGGCAAGAAAGGGCAGCATCGCAACATGCCATCCTGAGACAACCGAAGTAGAGGAAACGTTACCCGGTTTTGTCAATAACCGGGAGAGAAAAAGGTAGTGTTTGTCCAACCCGCTCCTGCAAAACAACAAAGGCGGGTTTCGGACAGGCGTTTAATTCACCGAAAATGCCGGGGCAAAGGATTGGGCAGAGTGAAAGAATGTCAGCTCGCTGACATGAACTTTCATGTATTGGGTGAGGGGTAGGGAAGAAACCAACTCCATGAGTTCCGCCTCTGAATGGGCTGAAAACACTGCCCACAGTTTAGAATTTTCCAGTGACAGCGAATAGTGCAGTACTTTCCCTTCGTGCATCAGGCGGTTGACGGCCTGGCGTTGTTGAGGTATACGGCCGATAAATTCTTCCGTCAGGGGTTGGGGTAAGGTGAAAACCACCATGTATTGAGTTCTGTCAGCGTCCATGAATGGGTCTGGTATGCTATCGGTTAATCGTAAGGCCCAGAAAAACAAGATACAAATATATAAAAGGTATCGAGTATTTGAAATTTATCTGTGCCACACGGCAGGTGTATTGGCGCTTTACGTCAAAAACCGTGCAAATTTTCCGAAAAGAAACGCAGACCTGCCATATCGTCGGCAGAATTTAACAAAAGCAAAACGTTGTTGCCGGCGCAAAGCCGGGTAGAAACTTTTCAAGTGTTTGAATGTCAAATTAATACCCTACCCCGAGGGCTTTCAGGGTTTCGTAGTCGACATTGCCGTCGGCCGGCAAACTGCGGTCCTGCTGAAACTGAATCAGGGCCGATTTGGTTAGGGCATTCATGGTGTTGTCAGGCGTGCCCTTGTAGTAGCCCATCGCCCGCAGGGCTTCCTGGATCTGGCGAACGGTATAGCCGGTGAGTTTTTCGCTGCACACAATTTCCCGCCATTCCGAAAACCCGCCGTTGCGCAGCAGTTTCTTTTTGGTAACGGAAGTATACTCGGGCGGCACAGTCTGGAGTTCCACCTTGGCTGCGGCTTTCAGGACTTTCCGCACGAGGGGCTTGGTCACTGCCGGCACCGGCTCTTCGACCGCCCGGGCGGCTTGCAGCAGTTTTTTCTTCGTGACGGTTTGGTATTCGGCGGCACCCGTGGCGGCAGGGGGCGTAGCCGAAGGTTTCAGCACCCATTTGGACAGGGTCAGGTACTCCGCCGGCTCGATGGTTTCTGTCAACTGCGCGGGGGTCGTCACTTTTTGCACCGCCCAGGGGCTCGTTTTGGCGGCTACGGGCGTCATGCGCAAACAATCGTCGGAGCCGGCGCCATCGCAGCCCCGGGCTACCCTTTTGTAAATATCCTCGTATTGCGCCGGCTCTTCTACCAGGCACCAGACGAAACAGTCGTCCGGTTCGGCGCCCAGGCAATCGCTGCCGGTTTTTTTGCGCACCCAGCGGGTGGTGGCCGGCCGTGTTTCGATCCGTTCGAGAATTTCCTCGTATTGCTGCGGCAGCACCTCCATGAGCATGTAGGCCGGTTCCAGGTCCACCGTTTCATTGACCAGTGCAAACACAGGCTCCGTGGCGGTATACCGTTTCACGGCCGGTTTGATCAAAATCGTTTCCTGCACCATTTCAAAAGCCGACGGCGAAGCCTGCCGGCCTGGTGGCGCGATTTCTATTTTTTCCGTAAGGGTCTCAAAAACAGCCGGCTCTATCCGGTACCGAACGCAGGCTTCCTTGACCGGCACGTTGTCGGTTATGGTTTCCAGTTGTGCCGGCACCACTACTTGTTCGCTGAACGAGGGCCGCACCATCACCTGGTCGGTAACCGATTCATAGCGACTGGGCATGAGGCATTTGGCATAACATTTACCCGGCTGTGCGCCCGGAATTTCGTCGGGTTGGCCCAAGGCCATTGTAGAGCAGGTGCAGGCCAGCACCAGGGCGAAATAAACTTTTGTCATAGTTGATCTGATCTTTTTCTCTGCAGGCTGGCAGAGCAAATGCGGACAAAAGTACAGGATTCGGGCGCACCGGACAACGGCAGACTTTCCCACTCGCTACGAGCATGTTGGGGATTTTCCCACCGGGCCAAAACAGGTTCTAATGGTTGAGTCGGTACAAAAAATCCAACTGCCGTTCGTTGATCGAGCGGGGTGTAAGCCGCAGCACCGCATTGCGAACGCCGGTGGCCCAGCGCCCGCCCAGGTTGCTCAGCCGGCCGATCTGCAAGGAGGTTTGGACGATGCGTTGTGCTTTGGGCATCCGCACCTGCTGGTAGTGCGCGAAGGCCTCCGACGGCTGGGAAAACCGCGCCAGGGCATCGGCCAGTACCCAGGCATCCTCAATAGCCTGGCTGCCGCCCTGGCCCAAATTGGGGGTGGTGGCATGGGCAGCATCGCCCAGCAAAACAACCCGGCCCTGATGCCAGGCGGGGATTGGTTTCAGGTCGAACAGATCTGTCCGGATAATGCTGGCTGCATCGGCCGCAGCGATCACCTGTCGGGCAGTGTCCGGGAATTCAGCGACCAGGGCCTCCAGCAGTGCTTTGTCGTTGCTGAGGCTTTGGTTGGCTGACGGCGTGGCCAGCGACACATACCAGTACACTTCCTCCGGGTGAATGTGGGAAAAACCGATGCGCAGCCCGGCCCGCTGCCCCCACATTTCGTGGCCTTGCGCACGCTGGCCTTCCGGCAGTTGGAGCCGGGCCACACCGCGCCAACAGGTTTGGCCGGAATAGCGCAGCGGCAGTTCGCCAAACAGGCTGCGCCGGGTCGCCGAATGAATGCCATCGGCGCCGATCAGCACATCGCCGGTGGCCGTAGTACCGTCTTCAAACGTCACCTGCACCATTTCCGGGGTTTGGAGGATGCTGCGCAGCCGTTTGCCGAGTTGGATACGGTCGCTGTCCAAGGCGTTCAGCAGCAGCTGCTGGAGCCGGCCCCGGTGAATGGCACACAAGCCGTGTCCGTAGCGCGCCTCGATGGGGCGGCTGTCGATAGCCGACAAGAGTCGGCCTTTCTGGTCGGTGATGTGGGCTTCCTGCAAGGGCCAGCCCTGTGTTTTGACAGCGCCGGCGAGGCCCAGCCGCTCGAGTTCCTGCAAGGCATTGGGCGCCATCCAGATCCCCGCCCCAACGGGCTTCAGTTCGGGGGCTGCTTCAAAAATTTGGTAGTCGATGCCGCGTTGTTTCAGGGCGATGGCGGTTGTGAGGCCGCCAATTCCGCCGCCGATAAGTAGTATTTTCATGTGTTGAGGTGGTTTGTTTTTTTGATTCAGGGCGAAACAGATGTTGGTTCGACCGCTTCGGCTGTCGTTTTGTTGCAAGCCCCCTGAGCAATTATCGCCAGTATGCCCCACACCAGGGCCGCTACGCGGGCGTCGTGCAGAAAATTATTGACCAACGCATGCAGGAAAAAACTCAGCAGCGCGAGTATCCGGAACAATTGTGCGGTATCCCGGCGTTGCCGGTACTGCTGCCAACCCAAGCCCAGGCTACCCAACACCAGGCCCAGCCACAAGGCCAGGCCCGGCCAGCCCAACTCGACCAGGGCTTGCCAATACTCCGAATGTGCGCCGCCGCCGCGGCCGTAGTTATCAGGGCTGCGGCGCACAATAGGCGCACGGATACTTATCCGGGTCATATCCTCCGCTCGTTGAAAGGGCAGGTATTGGACAGCAAACGTACCCGGCCCGAAACCCAGCCAGGGCCGTTCGCCAGCCATGCGCCAGGCACAGGCATAGCGGTTCAGGCGTTCTTGCGACGACACATCCGCAGCCAGGCGGCGGGCCAGCGAATGTTGGAACCAGGCGCCCGCGCCCAGTACCAGCACGACCGCTACGGCCCAGGCCCGCCAGGACCAGCGCCAATGCCAGGCTAATCCAAGGGCGCCCGCCAGCAGCAAACTCAGCCAGGCCGCGCGCGAAACAGCCAGGCTGAGGCCCAGCACGTACAAACTCCCCAGCGCCCAAGGCAGCCAGCGGCCCTGTTTCCAGTGTATCTGCGGTAGCAACAGGAGCAACATCACCAGCACCGCGCTGTACAACGTATGGTCGCTGAAAAAAGGCATCGGCGACAACGAAGCCTGATCGGCGCGAAACTGATACTGACCGTGATGCACCAGGGCATACAGTACCGCACCCGCCATCGAAAGCGCCAGGATACGGATCAGTTGCGGCCAAAGCGCCGGCCACCAGTACAAGCCCAGCATAAAAACACCCCAGTGCCCGGCTTCCACCACCCAATACTTGAGCGATACCAGGGGCATGCTGGACGTCGAGGCCGCCAGCGCCAGCCAGGCAATCCAGCCGGCACTGAACCCGGCCAGGCCCCGGGGTACCAACCGGCGTTGTTGGCGCCAGCCGGTGGCCAGCAGCCCCAGGCCGCACAGCAGCAGCAGGGGCTCGGTCGGCGCCAGCAGGTTCCAGGAACCGAAATGGAGTTCGACCGACCAGGGCAGCAACAGGAACAAGGTCCGGTAGAGCCCGTGAAGCAACGGCGGTGGAAAACCTGAAGGCATGTTTATTTTTTGAACCGGCAAATTACGGTTTGGCGGAAGAGTAATACATTTGTAACGCCAATTTCGCCAATACCGTAGGGCGAATACCCGGCGTACGCCTAAATCCTGTTCATATTCAAATGAAATATACTCTATGATCTTCTATGGAAAAAAAGGTTCTGTTTTAAGAACGGAACAACTGACCGGCCTGAGCTGCCCCAATTGCACCTCTAAAGACGCCCTGTATTGCGCAGTAGCCGGCTCCTATGCCCACATTTACTGGATTCCCTTTTTCCCGCTTGGCAAAACCCTGGTTTCCCAGTGCACCCATTGCAAACAGGTGCTCGAAGAAAAAGACATGCCCCACGACCTGCGGGAGCACTGCCAGTACCTGAAACAGGAAACCAAAACACCCATCTGGTATTTTTCTGGTATCGCTGTAATTGCCGTCCTGATCGTAATCGGTTCTATTTCTTCCAAGGCCAGCGATAAGGAAAACCAGGCCCGGCTGGCCGCCCCCCTGGCGGGCGACCGATATGAAATCAAAACCCAAAGTGGCGATTATACTGTGATTCGGATTACCCGGATAGCAGGCGACACTGTGTTTTTCAACCCGAACCAATACTCGGTCAACAAAATACGCGGCTTGAACGACCTGGATAAGGCTGAAAATTTCCTTGAAGAAGAATACGGCATTTTGCGGGCCGACCTCAACGACATGTCGAAGAAGGGAAAAATTATCGACATCAATCGCTAGTTTACTACCAAATTGTTTTAAATTTGCTTTAAAATAAAAACATTTTGGAGCAAAAAACACCCTTTTTGCGCGGCCGCGGCGCCCAGATCAACCCCGTATCCAAGTACGAAAACATCGTACGCGACGAACAAGTGGTGGACTGGGCGCTGGCCGCCGCCGATTGGGAGGAACCCGACCTGAAAACCGAATACCTCGAAACCCACCCCAAAACGATCCTGAACCGGGTGGAAAGCCCGGATATCCCGCTCGAATGGAGCATGAACCCCTACCAGGGCTGCGAGCACGGCTGCATTTATTGCTATGCCCGCAACACCCATCCCTATTGGGGCTACAGCGCCGGACTGGATTTTGAGCAAAAAATCCTCGTCAAGCGCAACGCCGCCGAACTCCTGGAAAAAGAATTGCAGAAAAAATCCTGGCGCGCCGCGCCGGTGATGTTTGCCGGCAACACCGATGTGTACCAACCCGCCGAACGGCGTTTTGGCATTACCCGGGCTTGTCTTGAGGTCTTTTGGAAATACCGCCACCCGGTGGGCATCATCACCAAAAACAGCCTGGTGCTCCGCGATATCGAGCTCCTGTCGCAACTCGCCGCCGAAAACCTCGTCTCGGTGGCCATCAGCGTCACCACCCTCGACGAAACCCTCCGGCAGTTTCTCGAGCCCCGCACCGCCAGCGTCCAACAACGCCTGAAAACCATCGAAACCCTCACGGCACAGGGCATTCCGGTATTTGCGATGCTGGCCCCGATCATTCCGGGGCTCAACGAGCACGAGATTTTTGCCCTGGCCAAAGCCGTCGCCGAGCGTGGCGCCCTGGGCATCGGCTACACCATGGTGCGTCTGAACGGCGATGTCGGACATATTTTTGAAGACTGGCTGCGCAAAACCATGCCCGACCGGGCCGACAAGGTGCTGAACAAAATCCGCCAGGCCCACGGTGGTGAACTACACGACCACCGCCCGGGCCGGCGGATGCGCGGCGAAGGCAAAATTGCCGAGATCATCCGCGACCAATTCCGGCTGGCCCGGGAGAAGTATTTTGCCGGCCGGCAAATGCCAAAATACAACCTGGACCTGCACGAGCAGCACAAATCGCCGCAACTCCGCCTGTTTTAGCGCCCGCGCCGGATTCAGTTGAAATCCCGTATTTTTACCCCACAACCGATCCATATGAGACTTTTCGGCATCATCGGGCATCCGCTCGGGCACTCGTTTTCGCAGCAATATTTTACCGAAAAATTTGCCCGCGAGGGCATCACCGACGCCCGGTATGAAAAATTCCCCTTGCCCGACATCGCCGCATTGCCTGAACTCATCGCCCAACAGCCCGCGCTGTGCGGCCTGAACGTCACCATCCCGCACAAAGAAAGCGTCATCGGCTACCTGGATGCGCTCGACGAGACCGCCCGGGCCGTGGGCGCCGTCAACGTCGTCCGGATTGACCAGGGCCGGCTCACTGGTTTCAATACCGATGTGGTCGGTCTGGAACAGTCGCTACGGCCCTTGTTGCCGCCGTTTCAGGTGCCGGCCATCCCCCCCGGCTATTTTGTTTCGCCCCTGGATGGTCCTTGGCCCGAGGAATTGTTTCAGCCCCAACAGCCCAAAGCCCTGATTCTGGGCACCGGAGGCGCCGCCAAAGCCGTGGCCTATGTGCTGCGCAAACTCGGCATCGGGTACCTGCTGGTTTCGCGGCGCCCCGACGGTAGCAGCGAGATCGGCTACGGCGACTTGAAAAAGCAGATTCGCGACGAACCCTTGTTGATGTTCAACACCACCCCTTTGGGGACGTATCCGGATACCGACCACTGCCCGGACATTCCATTTGAGCGGCTTGGGCCCAAACATTTGGTCTACGACCTCGTGTACAATCCGCCCGAAACACTACTTTTGCAGCGTGCAAAAGCCCGCGGTGCGGCAATAAAAAACGGCCTGGAAATGTTGCAGCTACAGGCCGAAGCCGCATGGGGCATTTGGCAACAGTCCTAACCAGTTCTCCCTCACGATAATACGCCGGATTTGATGAGCGCAGCACCGAACCAATCCTCCGAACATCGGCCCTCGCCGGTTGATTTTACCAATACCGAAATTGCGTTTTCGCACCTGAACCACCGCGAACTCAAAAAGACCGCCTGGCTGTTCCGGATGATGAATAAACCCTGGCTGGTCAAATACGGCAGCCAACTGGCCCTCTTTGCCATCGAATACCGGCTCCCTTTTGCCGAACGAATCGTAAAAAACACGGTTTTTGCCCAATTTGTGGGCGGTACCACCCTGTTGGACAGCCAGCGCAACATCGACCACCTGGCGCAGTTTAACGTACTCACCGTGCTGGACTACGGCGCCGAAGGCAAAGAATCCGAGCAGGATTTTAATTACACCATGAATGAAAACCTCCGGGCCATCGACTTCGCATCGCGGTCGAAACACATCCCGGTGGTCAGCAGCAAAATAACCGGCCTGGCGCGTTTCGGCCTGCTCGAACGCATCCAAAACGCCACAACCCTCACGCGCGAAGAACTGAGTGAATACCGCAATGTGCTCAAGCGCATCGACGCCATTTGTTACCATGCCGCGCAGAAGGGCGTGTCGGTGTTTCTGGATGCAGAAGAAAGTTGGATTCAGGATACCATCGACCACCTGGTCTGGTTGATGATGCGGCGCTACAACCGGCAGCGCGTAGTGGTGTACAATACCTTTCAGATGTACCGCCACGACCGCCTGCAATTCCTGATTGAAAGTTATGACCGCTCGCGGCAGGCAGGGTTCCTGCTCGGCGCCAAACTGGTGCGCGGCGCCTACATGGAAAAAGAACGCCAGCGGGCCGCCGCCATGGGTTACCCCAGCCCGATCAACCCGGATAAAAACAGCACCGACGATCACTACAATACGGGCGTCCGGTTTTGCCTGGACAATATCCAGCACATTGCCCTTTGCAATGCCAGCCACAATGCCGACAGCGCCTTGCTCCAGGCCGAGTTGATGGAGAAAAAAGGCATTCCGCACAACCACCCGAATATCATGTTCAGCCAACTGTTTGGCATGAGCGACAACGTGACCTTCAACCTGGCCCGGGCCGGCTTTCGCGTCAGCAAATATGTGCCCTACGGCCAGGTGCAGGACGTCATCCCGTACCTCATCCGCCGGGCCCAGGAAAACACCTCGGTGACCGGCGACGCCGGCCGCGAACTGCAACTGATCCTGCGCGAAGTGCGGCGCCGGAAAATGTAAACCAACAATGCCAAAATACCCATCGCTTTCGGCCATTCAGGAGGCCTTGCTGGCCGGCACAACCACTTGCCGGGCGCTGGTCGAACATTACCTGGAGCAGATCGACCGCAGCAGCGCCCTCAATGCCTATGTGGAGACCTGGCCTGCAGAAGCGTTGGACCGGGCCGAGGCCCTCGACGCGCGCCTGAAGGCCTCGGGGCCGGCGGCCCTGGGCAGCCTGTTTGGGGCCGTGGTGAGCCTGAAAGACAATATTTGCTACGCCGGCCACCAGGTGACAGCCGCCGCCAAAATCCTGGAAGGCTTTACCTCATTGTATTCGGCCACTGCGGTAGAGCGTTTGCTCGCGCAGGATGTCATTTTCATTGGCCGGACCAACTGCGATCAGTTTGGCATGGGCTCCTCCAATGAAAACTCCGTGTATGGCCCCGTGCGCAATGCCCTCGACCCCGAGCGGGTGCCCGGCGGCTCTTCGGGCGGTGCAGCCGTAGCCCTGCAAACCGACACCTGCCTGGTTTCGGTGGGCAGCGACACCGGCGGTTCGGTGCGCCAGCCAGCCGGTTTTTGTGGGCTCTGGGGCTTCAAACCCACCTATGGGCGCATTTCGCGCCACGGCTTGCTGGCCTATGGCTCTTCGTTTGACCAAATCGGTTTTTTGGCCCACAACCCCACAGATATTGCCCGTTTTCTGGCCGTCACGGCCGGCCCGGATGCGTACGACAGTACGGCCGGCGCTACCGGCAGCGGATCGGAGACAGCAGCATTTGACCCAAAAAAAATACGCATCGGGTACTACCCGGATGTGTTGAGCAGCGAAGGACTGGACGCCGGCGTCCGGGCAGTGCTGGAAACGTACCTGGAGCAACTACGCCAGGCCGGACACGACTTGCGCGCCCTGCCGCTGCCCAGCATCAACGGCAAAGACGTATTTGACTATATTATTCCGACCTACTACGTGCTCACCACAGCCGAAGCATCGAGCAACCTGGCGCGCTACGACGGCATCCGCTACGGCTACCGTGCTCCGGCTGCCCGCAACCTGCAGGAAACGTACCTGCTCTCGCGCACGGAGGGGTTCAGCGATGAGGTGAAACGCCGCATCCTGCTCGGCACCTTTGTGCTGAGCAGCGGCTACCACGAGGCGTACTACCGCAAAGCCCAGCAGGTACGCCGCCTGATTCAACAGCAGACCCTGGCCGATCTGAGCGGCTGCGATGTTCTGCTCATGCCGGTAGCCCCCTCTACGGCCTGGCGTTTTGGCGAAAAATCTGAAGACCCCGTGGCCATGTACCTGGCCGATGTGTTTACCGTACAGGCCAATCTGGCGGGCGTGCCGGCACTGGCCTTGCCAGCCGGGCGGCACCCCGAAAACGGCCTGCCCGTAGGCGTGCAGTTGATCGGCGGCTTGTGGGACGACGAAAAACTACTGGAAATAGGCAGCCGGCTGTAACTTGCAAGGCCGGCCGGCATGTTGCCAAACGGCTTATTCAAACCATATGCGCAGTTACACTCTACTGAATACCATCGCCTTCTTGGCCGTCCTGGTGGTCAATTACTTATCCAATTCGCTGCCGCTCAATGGCAAAACCCCGGCCCAGTTGTCGGATCAATACCCAAATCTGTTTGTGCCGGCGGGGCTCACGTTTGCCATTTGGGGGGTCATTTACACCTGGCTGCTCGTATGGGTTGGCGCCCAGGTGATCGCCTTGTTCAATACCCGGCTGCAGCAAGCCCTGGAAGCGGGCGTACAAAAAGTCGGGTATTGGTTTGCTGGCACTTGTGTGCTGAACATTGCCTGGCTGCTGGCCTGGCATTGGGAACAGCTGCCGCTGTCGGTGGGCATCATGGTTGCCTTGCTGGCTACGTTGTGGCAACTGAACCGCCGCGCAGGGGTGGGCTCTGCGACCACCAACGCCCGGGAAAAGTGGTTGGCGCACGCACCCTTTGGCCTGTATCAAGGTTGGATCACCATTGCGCTGATTGCCAATGTGACGGCCTTGCTGGTGTCGGTAGGCTGGTCGGGCGCCGGCATTGCCGAGAGCAGTTGGGCGACCCTGATGCTTGTAGCCGGCACCCTGATTGCAACGACAGTGATCCGGAAAACCGACAATGTTTTTCATGGTTTAGCGGTAGCCTGGGCGTTGCTGGGCGTATACTTGAAACGCCACGATGCCGGCGACCCCGAGAGCCTGTTGCCGGCCCGGATCGCCCTGCTCAGCCTGGTGATTGTGCTGATTTGGGTTGCCCTGCGCTGGCGGCGTTGGCAGGCGTACTAATCTCCGGGCGCCGGCGTTCATTAGCATCCGGTCAAACGAATATGTCCAAATATTCCATTCATTATAAAACCATCAACCCAAGTATGAGAAACGTATTTTCATTATTGTTGCTGCTTTGTTTACCGCTGCTGGCCAGCGCGCAAAAAAAATTCGATTATACGATCAGTAAGCCCTTCAAGGTAATCGACGCCCGCAACAAGTTTTATTTCTCCGATCTCGCCAAGGAAAAAGCCCTGAGCGTCAAAATCGACGGCAAAGACATCCACATGCAGAGTTTCGATGCCAAAAGCATGAAAGAACTCAAGCGAAAGGAATATGACGACATGCCCAAAGGTTTTGTGATTGAGCAGATTAGTTGGTTTGAAGAGCGCTTGTATTGTTTCTTTTCGCTTTGGGACAAAGAGGCCGGGAAGGAACAACTGTTCTACCGGGAAATTGATTTTGACAATTGCAGTTTCAAAGGCAAAGAAAAAAGAATGCTTACGGTAGACGGCAAACTCTCCGGCGCCCCCGCCGCGTACCTCGGGATGTGGTCAATTGGCACGGTCGACAAATTTGCCTTCCTCTACTCGCGCGACAGCTCGCGCATGCTCGTGCAATACCGGCGCGACCCGGAAATCAAGCGCGACAAACTGAGCCACGACATCATCGGCATGTTCATTTTTGACAAAGACCTCAACCAGATCGCCGGCAACGACATCAAAATGCCGTATACCGAAAAGAAAATGGACAATGTGGATTACTGCGTCGATGCCGCCGGAACGCCCTACATGCTGGCTAAGGTGTACGAAGACAATTCGACCAAGGACACCAAAGGCAAAGGCGACGAAAAGACCGCCAACTACCACATGGAATTGTTCAAAGTAGATGTCAAAACCAAAACAGTCAGCACCGCTAAAATAGAAGTAGACAACCAATTTATAAAAGACATCTGGATCTACGAGGGCGCCAACAACTCGATGTTGTGCGCCGGGTTTTACAACAAAAAAGTGAGCGGCTGGCGCTGGTCCAGCGCGGTCAGCGAGGGCGATGCCGACGGCTTGTTCCTGTTCAAACTCGATAAGGAAGGCGTTATTCTGGACAAGAAATTTTATGAAATCCCAACGGAAATCATCAACCAGTACACCAAAGCCGGCGGCAAGAAGGAGAAGGAAAAGAAAAACAACAAGGCCGAACTCGCCCACCTCAATTTGCGGGAAATGATCATCGGCAGCGACAACAGCATCGTCCTGATCGGCGAGCAATATTTTGTGGAAGTAAGCACCGACTACCGCGGCAACACCACCTACTCGTACCACTACAACGACATCCTCATCGCTAAAATCGACCCCGACGGCAGCCTGGGCTGGATGCGCAAATTGCCCAAACGCCAAACCGGCGGCTCGACACGCGGTGGAATGGGCTTCAAACGCCTTACCATCAACGGCAACCACTACCTGGTGTTCCTCGACAATGTCAAAAACCTCAAACTCGACCTGAACGAACGGCCCTCCACCCATGCCGACGGGATGGGCGGTTTTCTGACGGCTTATTCCGTCAACGACCAAACGGGTATCGTCAACAAAGTTTCGATTTTTGATACCCGCGAAGTAGCCGGTGGCATGGAGGTATTCCAGTTCCGGACCAACCGGGTGCTGCAAATTTCAGCAACCGAATTTGTCTCCGAGTTTTATAAAAAAGACAAGGAAGATGTGATGATCAAGGTCAAGGTGAAGTAATGTTGAAAACCGGGCATTGGCCATTGCACATTTTTAAAATATTGAATTTCAAAAATTTAAATGTGCAATGGCCAATGTACAATGCTCAATTTTCAAGGCATGCTACAGCGTATACAAATACCCGGCAGAGAGCAGCAGGGTGCTGATCCGGGCAACAACGTTCGTTGATTCAAAGAGCTTGTTCAGGCCATATTGGTACCGGGCTTCGAAGAGCACTTTGCCCCGTGGCCCGCAAGCAAATGTGCTGCCCAAGCCCAGGTGCACAAAGTAGTGGGTATGGTTTTCCAGGCCATTCTGTAACTCAATACGACCCGGGCCTTCTATCAGATCTTTGTCGATACTTCCCCGGTTGCGCAGCACTGAGCCCAGCGTAGAACCGGCCAGCAGGTAATAGTTTTTGTTGCGCAGCGGCATGACCCGCAGCGAAAGGGCGCCAGTCCAGGTCTCCAGATCGTCTTTCATGGTGGCTCGTGTCGAGCCGCCGTTTAGGTCCGTCACCTCCACCGATAGCCGGTTGCGCCACACCTGGAGGCCGGTTTCGGCGCGGAGTGCCAGCCAAGGCGACAGCGCGTATTCAGCCAACAGGGAAGCCTGCCCCGACAAACCCGGCTGGTAGTCGACCCCGTTGAGGCCACCGATGGGCTGCTTGAATTTCCATTCGCGAAAGGCCAGGGTAGGGCCGGCAGAGAGGCCCAGGGAGAGTTGGGCAACCCCCGGCAAGGCCAATGCCGCCAGGCACAGGGTCAAAAAAAGCATTCGACAGGTCATATGGTTGAATGTTTTGTTTTGCAAAGTACAGGAAAGATGCAGAAAGACATTTTTGGGTTGTCCCTTCATAAAACACCGCCGCCGTTTTGGCGTTCTTTCCAAAAAATTTCAGACTAATCATGTTTCAAGCCATCCCTTCCCCACTGCGCGCTATCGGACGCGTCCTGCCGGTTTTCGCGCTGCTCCTGCTGGCCAGCAGTTTGCTCGCCCAAAAATACACCACCGCCGAAACCACCTTGCCCAAAGCCCGCTCTGCCTACCAGGATGGCCGCGAGTTTCTGATGCAGGGCGACCCCGCCCGCGCCTTGCGCGCGTTTGAAGAAGCCATTCGAATCGACTCCACGTTTATCGAAGCCAAGTTGGTCTGGGCCGAAACGCATTTTGATGCCGGCCACTGGAACGAAGCCGAATATGGTTTTGAAGCCGTGCTGCGCCTCAACCCCGGCTTTCACCCCTCCGTGCCCTTCAACCTGGCCCTGGCCGAATGGCGGCAGGACAAATTTACCGAGGCCCACAACCATATTGACAACTTCCTCCAATCGGGGATCAAAGACGCCAACCTCTTGTACAAGGCCCAGCGCCTGTCGGAAAACAGCCTTTTTGCCGCCGAAGCCGTCAAAAATCCGGTGCCGTTCAACCCGCAACCCGTTGGCAACGGCGTCAATTCTGCCACCGACGAATACCTGCCAGCCTTCACCGCCGACGGCAACACTATGATTTTTACCCGGCGCGATGGCTACGACGAGAATTTTTACACCAGCACCCGCCAACCCGACGGCTCCTGGGGCAAAGCAGAATACCTCGAAGGGGTAAATACCACGCAAAACGAAGGCGCCGAAACCCTCAGCGCCGACGGCTCCTGGCTGGTATTCACCGCCTGCAACCGCCGGGGCGACGGCTCTCAGGGCAACTGCGACCTGTACTGGTCGCAACTCAAAAGCGGCGCCTGGTCCAAACCCGTGCCCTTCAGCAGCAGCATCAACTCCAGCGACTGGGATGCCCAACCCAGCATCAGCCCCGACGGCAAAACACTGTATTTCAGCAGCCAGCGCCCCGGCGGCAAAGGCGGCAAAGACCTGTGGTTCACCGAGCGGCTGCCGGGCGGCAAATGGTCGGCCCCGGCCAACCTGGGCGCCGACATCAACAGCCGGGGCAACGAACAAACGCCCTTCATTCACCCCGACGGCCAGACCCTCTACTTCACCTCCGACGGCCTGCCCGGCATGGGCGAAAACGACCTCTACTTTGTGCGCAGGAATGCCGACGGCACTTGGGGCAAACCCCAAAACCTGGGCTACCCGATCAATACCAAAGCCGCCGAAGGCACCCTCACGGTGAGCCTCGACGGCCGAATGGCCTATTTTGCCGCCGACAAGCCCGGCGGCCAAGGCATCGATATTTACCAGTTCGAGCTGCCGCTGGCAGCCCGCCCCCAGCCGGTGACCTACGCCAAAGCCCGCGTGACAGACGCCAACACCCGCAACGCCCTCGTGGCCCGGGTAGAATTTGTGGACCTCAAAACCGGTTTGGTCTTTGCCGCCGCCAATACCAAACCCGACGGCTCTTTTTTGGTGTGTTTGCCCGCCGGCAAAGACTACGGTTTGTATGTTTCCAAGGAAAATTATCTGTTCCACTCCGAACATTTCAACCTGCTGCAAACCGCCACTTTTACCCAACCATTCCTGCTGGAAATTGCGCTGCAACCCATCGCCAGCGGCGACGAAGCCACGGCGGCGGCGCCCATACCAGCCAAACCGGTGGTGCTGCACAATGTGTTTTTTGAAACCGGCTCGGCAGCCCTGCTGCCCGAATCGACCACCGAACTGAACCGCCTGGCGCAGTTGCTGAAAGAAGCCGCTACGCTGCGCATCCAGATCAGCGGCCATACCGACAATGTAGGCGACGACGCCAGCAACCTGCGGCTGTCTGAAAACCGCGCCAAAGCCGTGTATGATTACCTGGTGCAGCAAGCCATACCGGCCGAGCGCCTGCGCTTCAAAGGCTTCGGCGAAAGCAAGCCCATCGACACCAACGACACCCCCGAAGGGCGCTCGCGGAACCGAAGGACAGAATTTTTGGTTTGGTGAGGGTAAATGATCGAAGTTTGCGCTTCGAACGACCCTTGATCCATGCAAATCGGAACCGTAATTAAATCTACCGGCAGTTGGTACAGCGTGCGCCCAGACGGCGGCGGCGAGGTACTGCAATGCCGGATTGTCGGCAAATTCAGGCTCAACGACGTGCCGCTCACCAACCCGGTGGCCGTGGGCGACCGGGTGGAAATCCACCCCGAGCAGCCTGGGCAAGCCCTGATCAAAAAGATCCTGCCCCGCCGCAACTTCGTGGCCCGGCAATCGCCGCGCCGCAAACACGACCTGCACCTGCTCGCCGCTAATATCGACCAGGCGGTGCTCATCGTGACGGTGGTGCACCCCAACATCAAACCCGGTTTTATCGACCGGTTTTTGCTGATGACCGAGCCCCACGAAATTCCGCTCACCATCGTGTTCAACAAAGGCGACCTGTACGAGGAGGCCGACGTGGCCATGTTTTTTACCATGAAAGCCGTGTATGAAAAAATCGGCTACCCGGTACTGGCCACTTCGGTGCCCGAGCACAAAGGCCTTGAGGCGTTTCTCGACCTTTTGAAAGATAAAATCACGTTGATCAGCGGGCAGTCGGGGGTAGGGAAAAGCAGCCTGGTCAACGCGATTCAGCCGCAACTGGACCTGCGTACGGGCGAAATCAGCGACTACTCAGGCAAAGGGCAGCACACCACCACTTTTGCCGAAATGCACGAACTGGACTTCGGCGGCTCGCTGATCGACACGCCGGGCATCAAAATGCTGGCCTTCAACGACAAAGACCCCCAAAACATCGCGCACAGTTACCGCGAGTTTTTTGTGTTGTCCGACGATTGCCGCTTCGGCGCCAACTGCCTGCACCGCAACGAACCCGGCTGCGCCGTGCGCGCTGCGGTGGCTGCCGGCGAAGTCAGCGAGCTGCGCTACGCCAATTACCTGGGTATTTTGGAAGAAGTGGAAGACCAGAACTACTGGGAGCGCTGGAAAGAATTTTAGCGCCGGCCCGATGTTGGGTTGCTGCACTTACAATTCCATCACCGCGCCGCAATGCGTGCAGGTGCGGGCCGTTGTATCTTCTTTGTAGGCCTGAATGGCGGCTTTGATCTGGGTGCCGATGTCTTTGAGCGGAAAGCCGGCTTCTTGCAGTTTTTCGCCGCAGATATCACAGAACCACAGGAGTTTGTCGATCTCGCCGGGATTGCGGTGGCGTTCGAGCACGAGGCCTACGGTGTTGGCCGGGCGTTGCGGCGAGTGCGGGATACGGGGCGGCAGCAAAAACATTTCGCCTTCCCGAATATCGATGGTCTCCGGCCGGCCGTCTTCGTTGATGATTTTTACCTGAATATCGCCTTCCAACTGGTAGAACAGCTCTTCGCCTTCTTCCCAGTGGTAGTCTTTGCGGCCGTTGGGGCCGCCCACGATCATCACGATAAAGTCGTCGTTTTCGACATAAATCTGCTTGTTGCCCACAGGCGGCTGAAGCAGGTGGCGGTTTTCATTGATCCAGTTTTGGAGGTTGAATGGTTTTGCTATGGCCATGGTTTGTAATTTTTACCCCCAAATTTAGCACTACTTTTCTCTTAGCAGTTCGTCTTTCAAAAAGATTACGCCCTTATCGTTTTCCAAGATAAACGAAGGTATATCTGCGGCATCCGGGTCGTCAAAAATGGCCATTGGAACGCCCCGTTTTTGCAAAGCCTCGTATTCGGCAGCGTTGGGAATCGTACTGTAAACGACCCGGTCGCTAAAAAACATGGCTTCCAGTTCGCCGGGGCAATTGTAAACGATGCAGGAGTCGGGCGTCCATTCGTCGAGCCGCCGATAAATCCGCGTGTTGTTCAGTTTGCGCTCCCGCACGCTCCGGTCAAAATCGGAAATATTGAAATGGCGCTTGTCGATTTGTGCCGGAAACAAACACAAATAGCAAAGCCCTGCGGCAACGATGGCAATGAAAATTTTGGGAGCGCTATGCTCCGCAACACCGCAGATGAATCGTTCCAACACACTGATTGCCAGGCCCATCAGTACATAAGCGGCTGGGGCAATAAAGTAAGTGTAGGAGGGCATTTTGGTGGCTGCGACCAATGAAAAAAACGCGTAAACCAGTCCGATCGACAGCAATAGTGCATTGCGCAGGAGTGGCTGAACAGGATGTGAAAAGGAAAGCCAGATGCCGGCAAGTATCAGCAGCCAGGTGCCCCCGCTGAAATGGAAATTGATCAGGCCGAAATAATAATACCAGGTTCCGCCGTGTTGCTCGATCACTTCGGTAAGGTGCCGAAAATTATAGGCTTGTTCGAAGGCGGCTTCCCGGGGAAATTTCCAGAAGCAGTAGGCTTGCCAAGGCAGAAAAACAGCCGCTGCCACAGCGCAGGCCAACAGCCAGTGGCGCCAGTGCCCCCGACCCGTCTGAATCGCCTGAACAAGCAGTTGCAGGCCCCACACCGCCAGCACCAGGGTGCCGGCCAGCCATTTGCACAACACCGCTGCCCCGGCAAACAACCCGGCGCCAATAGCCCAACGAACGGCCCTGTCGCTTTGCCGGTATTCGAAATAGGCCCAGATACTCAGGGTTACATAAAACATAAATGCCACGTCGTTGTGGTCCATGCCTTCATTGCCGGACACCATGTCCAAGTGGTTAAACGCAAAGGTGAATAAGAGAGCCGCGTAAAAACCCGTGGAGGCTTGGTGCAGCAGCGCCCCCATTCGAAAGATGGGAAAAACCAGTAAGGCCCCCATGAGTACGCTCGGCAGGCGCATGCTCCAAATTTCAGTCCCAAACACCCGCATACTGAGCGCTATTTGCCATAAAAACAACGGCGGTTTGTGCAGCCAGATATGGTTGTGGCTCCAGAGTTGGTAATTGTAGCCTTCCGGCGGATGGGTGTACAGCATCGGCCGGAAAGGCTCCTGCATCATATTTGAAGCCACCAGAGCATGAAACCGCTCGTCCCAGTCGTGCAAATACGGGTCCAGCGTAGCCATCCACCAACGCAACAGCAGCGCCCCGGCAAATAAACATCCGATGGCGGCCTTGGGTCGGGTGCGGTATTGGTGAAAAAAAAGGCTCAGTACAGCCAGTAAACAGGCCAAGGCAGGCAAATAAAAGGTCGGGATCATATCGTTTAGTTAAGGGCTACCCCCCTGCTACCCGAATGAAATACCTCAATAGGCCAAATCAGTTGGTCTGAATATTTGGCAAAAAAATCAAGTTGCAGGAGCAATAATTACAATACAAACGAATTGCCGAAAATACGCGCTGCCAAGGCGCCATTGTTCAAAATATTGATTTGACAAAAACATACAAATCTACAGGCCACCTGCCAGACTTATTGCCGGTACCGCCGGATAAACCACGACGGATACAAATACCCGCTCGTATCCCGCCCATACCCGCCACCCAGGGGCAGGTCAGGGCTGTGCCGGATTTCGAGGTGCAGGTGGGCGTAGTACTGGCCGTGGTTGTCGCCGATCGTCCCGATGCGGGCGCCGCGCCGCACCCAGTCGCCTTTTTTCACCTCAATCCGGTCGCAGTGCGCATACAGCGACTCCACATAGCGCCAGCGCGTGCCGGGGGTTTTGTGTACGATCCGGATTACGTTGCCCCAGCCACCGCCGAGGTCGGAGGCAGCGCTGACGTAGCCGTTGGCAATGGCGTACACGGGGTCGCCGAGGTCGGTGTTACCGCCGCCACGGCCGTTCCAGTCGTCGCCCAAATGGGTATTTTTTCCAAAACGCTGGGCATTGTAGTAGCCTTTGGCGTCGGGTTTGCCCACCGGAAAATCAAAACGAGTGGCGGCATACCCAGCGTTTTGGGCAAACAGCGCGTCGTAGGGGGAAGATTGTGTGGTTTGCGGCCACGAACCTACCTTTGGTGGTAAGCTTGCCAGCCATCCGGCCAGGGCCAAAACAGGGAGTGCGCCGTGCAGGAATCGGGTCATTTTCAGAAAAATAGTTTTTTATACCGCACCAAAATACACAGAAATGCGCATGCTGAGCAACGCCAACAACCGGATTTTCACCGGCCTTCTCTTGTGGGGAATATTTCTGTTGCATCCCGCCGGCCTGGCGGCACAATCGCCCTATCCCTTGTTCGACGAATGGCCCCTGCGCCGACTCGGGGGCGGTTTGCTGGTGTGCTCCGAATACCAAACGGCGTTTTACGACAATTTTGCGGGCACGCAACTGGACAGCACCAAATGGGATACCTATGAAAACGGCAACCCCCTCGGCGGCCGCTTTCACTGCGGCGCCGAAGCCGCCATTTTTACCGACGACAACGTGCGGGTCAACAACCAACTGGAACTTACCGTAAAACGGCCCGATTCGGGGGTGTATGTCCTGCAATCGCCCGATGGACAGCCGTTCAACGCGCATTGCTACGACCAGATCCCCTACCTGGCCCGCCAGGCAACAGCCGGCATGATCATGATCGACCAATCGCTGGTGTTCAACCTGGGCAAATACGAAACCCGCTGCAAACTGCCCAACAAAGACAATATTTGGAGCGCCTTCTGGATGTGGCACCACGACGAGATCGATATTTTTGATATCGCGTTCCGCTCCAAAATCACCCACAATGTGTACAGCGAAGGCCTGACGGCCTCGGTCCGCGAATCGCCCTGCTGCCCCTACGTAGTCGATTGCGCCTATTGCCCAACCCAAAACCTCAACTGTACGGCGGCCCCCAACTGTGCCGACTGCGGCGACGACCATTGGGGCTGCGAATACCTGGCGCAGGATTTTCACACCATCGGCTGCGAATGGACGCCCTTCAAAATTTCATTTTACATCGACGATGTCACCACCGCCGTCGTGTACCGCTACTACACCCTGGCCCGGACGCCGGTGGATGTGGACTGCGGCGATGCTATCCCGGAGGGCCTGGTACGCGAAAACCCGGCTTTTATCAAAATACAGGGCCGGGGGTTTCGCCCGGAAATCTGGATCACACCCGAAGAAGATTATGCCCGCCCTTGTGCCTACGACACCTGTTTTGACCAATGCGACGCGGATGGCCTGCCGGCTACCCTGACCGTGCAGTACGTCAAAATCGAAGAGCGCATCTATGAACAAATCCGTTTGCAGCCCGATTGTTATGCCTTGTGTGCCAACAGCAGTACGCCGGTGTGCGTCGGACTCGAATCGGAGTACTATAATTTTATTTACCAGGGCATATGGAACTGGTCCGGCCCGCCGCCGCCCGTGGTACAGGCCTGGAGCATTCTTTCTGCCAACGGCAGCTTTACCGAACAGGAGGCGGACCATGCCTGCTTGTCCTACAAGGGCCCCGATTGTAACAATGCCGGCGACTGCCGCCGGCAACTGCGGTTACAAGCCCAGGTGCAAACCCACGACGGGCGGGTGCATACCCTGACCCAAACGCTGGAACAGCCCCGGCCCGAGCTGACGGTGTTCACCCGGCTGGATGGCGCCGAACAAGTCTGCATCGATGCCGGCCGGTATTGCGGCCCGCTGGAGGCCACCTTCAACGGGCAGCTCGTGCAGGATCCGCGCGAATGTTTCGCCCTGGCAGATGGCTGCAACCAACTAAGCCTGCAATACGACGATTGTGGAACACCCGTATTGTGGCAACAGGACTGTTTCCGCTACGGCCCCGAACAGGTATCGTACCGGATTTTCCCAAATCCCAACGCCGGTTGGTTTACGTTGGCGGTGCACTACCCGCCCGCCGATGCCGGTGTGCCGGTGGAATATCCGGTGCACCCGCAGCGCGTGCGGGTGTACAACCTGCATGGGATTCTGTTGTCGGAAACTCTTTTGACGGAACAAACCGACGCGTACCCACTGTCCTTGCCGGAGCAGGCGCCGGGCGGCATGTATCTTTTGGAAATATGGGACAACCGGGGCGCCGGGCCCCTGCGCTTGCCGGTGTGCAAACGCTGAAACCAGGGGAGCAGTGCTCAACCATTTTGCGTTCCCAGCGTTTGTAGTCGATATGAAAAATCTCAACGGAATGACAGCCCTCATCACCGGGGGCAGCAAAGGCATTGGCTACGGCATCGCCGCCAGCCTGCTGCAAGAAGGTGTAAATGTGGCCATCACCAGCCGCCAACAGGGCGCCGCCGACGCCGCAGCCCGTACGCTCGCCACGATCGGCCCGGGGAAAGTAATCGGTATCGCTGCCGATGTCCGCGATTTTGAGTCCCAAAAAAACGCGGTAGCCAAAACCCTCGAGGCATTCGGCCGCCTGGACGTGCTCGTTGCCAACGCTGGCCTGGGCCATTTCGCCTCCATCACCGACATGACGCCCGAGCAATGGCACGAAACCATCGACACCAACCTGACCGGGGTGTTTTACAGCCTGAAGGCCGCTGTGGCGGCGCTTACCGAAGCCAAAGGCTATTTTATCAGCATTGCCAGCCTGGCCGGCACCAATTTTTTTCCCACAGCATCGGCTTACAACGCCAGTAAATTCGGGCTGGTCGGCTTCACACAGGCCGTTATGCTCGACCTGCGCGAGGCCGGCGTCAAATGCTCGACCATCATGCCGGGCTCGGTGGCCACGCAGTTCAACAACCACGAGCCAAACGCAGAAGATGCCTGGAAAATACAGCCCGAAGACCTGGGCCAGATGGTCGTGGACCTGCTGCACATGAATCCTCGGACCTTGCCCAGTAAAATCGAGGTGCGGCCGAGCCAGACGCCGAAAAAATAAGGCGGCGCCTGACAAAAAGGCTGGCACGAAAAAGGCCGCCCCACCAGATCAACTGGCGGGGCGGCCTCTCGTTTTTTATGGCTCCTGCGCTTACTTGCTGCGCAAGCGGATCACCGGGCAAATCATTTCCTCCAGGCTGATACCGCCGTGCTGGAACGTGTTTTTGTAGTAGTTGTTGAAGTGGTTGTAGTTGTTGGGGTACAGGAAAAAATAGTCCTCTTTGGCAAAAATAAAGGTGGAACTCACGTTCGGACGCGGCAAACCCGCTTGTTTGGGTTCGCGCACTTCGAGCACATCGCGGCGTTCGTACTGGAGGTTGCGGCCCACCTTGTAGCGGAGGTTGGTGGTGGTTTCGCGGTCGCCCACCACACGGGAGGGCGATTGCACGCGGATAGTACCGTGGTCGGTGGTCACAAACAACTGCACTTCGCGGCCTTCGAGGCGCTGCAGGGCCGTCCAGAGCGGGCTGTGCAGGAACCAGGAGCGGGTGAGCGAGCGGTAGGCACGCTCGTCGCCGGCCAGTTCCTTGAGCACCTCCATTTCTGTGCGGGCATGCGAGAGCATGTCGATAAAATTGTAGACAATGACCGTGAGGTCGTTGTTCAGGTAGTGCAGGATATTGTCGTTCAGGTCTTTGCCGTGGTTGACGTTCGTAATTTTCAGGTAATCCCACTTGATGCCTTTGCGGAAAACGCGTTCGATCTGTTTGCCCAGGAAAAAGTCTTCGTGCAGGTTTTTGCCGCCCTCATCGATGTCGTTTTTCCATTTGTCCGGAAACGCGGCTTCGATATCCATGGGCATCATACCGGCAAAAATAGAGTTGCGGCTATACTGTGTTGCCGTAGGCAAAATGCTGAAAAAATAGCTCTCGTTTTCGGTTTTGAACAATTCGTTCATAAACGGCTCGATGACCTTCCACTGGTCGTAGCGGAGGTTGTCGAGCAGGAGCACGATGGTGGGAACGCCGTTGGCCACATGCGGGAAAACGCGTTTGCGCAGCAAGGAATGCGACATAATGGGCCCCACTTCCTTGTTTTTGTCCACCCAGTCGAAGTAGTTTTTCGTCACGTATTTGCTGAACTCGACGTTGGCCTGTTCTTTTTGCTGCGCCAAAATATCGCCCACTTCGGCCTGGTTGGCATCAAGGCGAAGTTCCCAGCCCACGATGCGGCGGTAGGCATCCACCCATTCTTCGTGATTGAGGCCGCCGGTGATTTGCATGAACATCTGGCGGTAGTCCTGCTGGTAGTCGAGGGCTGTTTTTTCGCGGACCAGTCGCTTGTTGTCGATGATTTTTTTCAGCGTCAGCAGGATCTGGTTCGGGTTGACGGGCTTGATGAGGTAGTCCGAAATTTGCGAGCCGATGGCTTCTTCCATGACGTGCTCGGCCTCATTTTTGGTGATCATCACCACGGGCACGTGCGGGTTGATTTCTTTGATGCGCGGCAAGGCTTCCAGGCCGGTGAGGCCGGGCATGCTTTCATCGAGGAACACCACATCGATGCTGTTGCCCTCTTCGAGGTATATTTCCACGGCATCGTGGCCATTGGTGGCGGTCACGACGTCGTACCCTTTGTTTTGGAGAAACATCAGGTGGGGTTTGAGCATGTCAATTTCGTCGTCGGCCCAGAGGATTTTAATTTTGTCCATGGTAAGTGGGTAGGAGGCGGCCTCCTGTAACCGGGGCTTGGTCACCCGGCGTGGTTTTACTGATGTGATGGGTAAAGAAATGCGAAGGTAGGCGATCCGGGGGCTATGTCGAAAAATAATACATCCAAAACCATACCCGGCTTTCAAATTCGCACCTTTGCAAACGTATGAAAAAAGAATCGGTAAGCAATAAACGCAAGATCTTTAACGACCCGGTGTATGGATTTGTTTCCGTACCGCTGGGCTTATTGTTAAACCTGGTCGATCACCCCTTTTTCCAGCGCTTGCGACGCATCCGGCAGGTTGGCCTGGCCCACTATGTGTATCCCGGCGCCTTGCACACCCGCTTCCACCACGCGCTGGGCGCCCTGCACCTGATGCAGGAAACCATCGAGGTGCTGCGCAGCAAAGGCGTACAAATTACCGAAGCCGAAGCCGAAGCCGTGTGTGCCGCCATTTTGTTGCACGACATCGGGCACGGCCCCTATTCCCATGCCCTGGAGCACACCATCGTGGACTACCACCACGAACAACTCTCGCTGTTGTTCATGGAAGAACTCAACCGCCAGTTGGGCGGCCAACTGGACCTGACGATCGAAATTTTTGCCGACCGCTACGAAAAGAAATTCCTGCACCAACTCGTGTCCGGACAATTGGACATGGACCGGATGGACTACCTCAACCGCGACAGTTTTTTCACCGGCGTGTCGGAAGGCGTGATCGGCTACGACCGGATCATCAAAATGCTCGACGTGCACCAGGGCGAACTGGTGGTGGAAGAAAAAGGCATGTACAGCATCGAAAAATTCCTGATTGCGCGCCGCCTCATGTACTGGCAGGTGTACCTGCACAAAACCAACGTATCGGCCGAGCACATGGTGGTACACCTCCTGCAGCGAGCCCGTGAACTGGCTTTGCAAGGCAAACCCCTCGAAGTGAGCGGCCCCTTGCGCTGGTTTTTGTACCGCAATTCGGCCGAACAGCCGCCCGTGCAGGACTTGCTGGCCCATTTTGCCCGCCTCGACGATGTGGACATCGCCGCCGCCACCAAAACCTGGCGCGACAGCGATGATTTTGTGCTCTCCTACCTGTCCAAAGGGCTGCTCGACCGCAAGTTGTTTCGCCTCGAATGGCGCAGCGTACCCGTGGAAGAAGATTACCTGGCCAGTATACGGACCCGGGCGACTGCCCAATTTGGTTCGGCGGCCCAGTTGGAACACCTGGTGTTTAGCGGCCAGGAAAGCAACCTGGCTTACGACGATACCCAGGAACAAATCAAAATCCTGTTCAAAGATGGCCGGGTGCTGCCCATCGACGAGTGCTCGGATGTGCCCCTGTACACCCATGCCGTGACTAAGTACTTTGTTTGTTATCCCAAGGAATTGGCCTGAGCGGGAGCCGTTTTTCAGCGGCACGTTTCAACTTTCCGCTTGCCCTTTGGTTTAGTTAGGCCGGTGCCGGCGTATTGACCGCGCCTTTTTTTTCGTTACTTTTGCAGCACTTTTGACCTAAACAGCAACGACACACATGAAACACCTGTTTGCCACGGCCCTGCTGGCCGGTTTTATTTGCCTGAACGCCTCCGCGCAGGGCATCGATTTTTTCCACGGCAGTTGGGCTGATGCCCAGGCCAAAGCCAAATCCGAACAGAAACTGATCTTCGTCGATGCGTTTGCTTCCTGGTGTGGCCCCTGCAAACGCATGGCAGCACAGGTGTTCCCCGACCCCAAAGTGGGCGAGTTTTTCAACCCCAGTTTTATTTGCCTGAAAATTGACATGGAAAAACCGGAGAACGCCGAGTTTGCCGGCAAATACCCGGTCAGCGCCTATCCGACCCTGATGATCCTCGACGCCGACGGCAAAATTGTGCAAAAAAGCGTGGGCGCTCTCCAGGCCGACGGCCTCATTGCCTTCGGCCAAAAAGCCATCGGCAAAGCCGACAATTCGGTGGATTATGAAAAAGAATATGCCGCCGGCAAACGCGAGCCGCAGTTTATGCTCGACTATGTGCGTGCCCTCAACCGGGCTAACAAACCCACGCTCAAAATCACCAACGAATACCTGAATTCGCAAAAAGACCTCAGCACGCCCATCAACCTCAAGTTTATCCTCGAGGGGGCCGTGGAAGCCGACAGCCGGGTATTTGATCTCTTGCTCCAGCACCGCGACAAAATTGCGGCCCAGGAAGGCGCCGAAGCCGTAAAAACACGCATCGCCCTGGCTTGCAAAAACACGGTCAAAAAAGCCGTCGAGTTTAAAAGCGAAGAACTGCTCAACGATGCCAAAGCCAAAATGAAGGCCGGCTTGCCCGATCGCGCCAGCGAATTTGCCTACGAGTCCGACATGAATTTCTACGCGGCCACCCAAGACAGCAAGCGCTACCTGAAAACAGTGCAGAACTACCAGAAAACCGAGATCAAAAACAACGCCGCCAAACTGTACGATTTGGTCAACAAGCTCCTGCGGACCTTCCCCGACGACACCAAAGTGCTCGACCAGGCCGAGAAATGGGCAAAAATCGCAGCCGAAAACGGCGGCCTGCCCGAGTACTACCTCGTACTGGCCGATGTGTACAAACGCCAGGGCAACACCGCCAAAGCCCGCGCCACAGCCGAAAAAGCCCTGCAAGCCGCCGACAGCAACCCCAACGGGATGAAAGAGCGGATTGAATATTTTATGCGCAGCCTCGGGTAACCGAGCCCTACTCAGTGCTCTTAGTGTACTTAGTGGTTGAAAAATTTGAACCACTAAGTACACTAAGAGCACTTAGGTTTTATTGGTGCCGTGAACCCACCCCGCCCTGGCTTGTTTAATAGCCTGAAAAGGCCGTAGTTTTGCGGCCTTTTTTAAATAGAATTCGAAAAAGTGTCCAAACACGGGAAAGCACTCGTCGCCATGTCCGGCGGTATCGACAGCACCATGACCGCCGTCCTCCTCCACGAAGAGGGCTGGGAAGTGGTGGGTATTACCATGAAAACCTGGGACTATGCCAGCGCGGGCGGCGCCAAGAAAGAAACCGGCTGCTGCTCGCTCGACAGCATCAACGACGCCCGTCAGGTGGCCGTCAAACTCGGTTTTCACCACTTCATCGTCGATATCCGCGAAGAATTTGGGGATTATGTGATCGACAATTTTGTGGACGAATACATGGCCGGCCGCACACCCAATCCCTGTGTGTTGTGCAACACCCACATCAAGTGGAACAGCCTGCTGCGCCGCGCCGATATGCTCGACTGCGCATTTATCGCCACCGGGCACTACGGCATCATCAATGAACTGGACGGCCGGAAATACATCTCCCGGGCCCGCGACCTGCACAAAGACCAATCCTACGTGCTGTGGGGCCTTAGCCAGGAATGCCTGAACCGCACCCGTATGCCCCTGGGCGTGTTCACCAAACCGGAAGTACGCCAAATGGCCGCCGAACGCGGCTGGGACGAACTCAGCAAAAAAGCAGAGAGTTACGAAATCTGTTTTGTGCCCGACAACGACTACCGTGGCTTCCTCCGCCGCCGGGTGGACGGCCTCGACGAGCGCGTGGCCGGTGGCCACTTTGTCGACACCCAAGGCAAAGTATTGGGCACGCACGAAGGCTATCCGTTCTATACCGTCGGGCAGCGCAAAGGCCTGGGCATTGCCCTGGGCGAGCCGATGTTTGTCACCGAAATCCGGCCCGAGACCAACACCGTTGTGCTGGGCCGCGAGGAAGAACTGATCCGCAACGGCATGCTGGTGGGCAAAGTCAACCTGATGAAATACAGCGCCTTGCCGGAATCCGGCCTCGAAACGCTGAACAAAATCCGCTACCGCGACGCCGGCACGATGGGCACCATCCGTTCGGTGGGCAACGATATCGACGTGCAGTTTCACGCCAACGTGAAGGGCATAGCGCCCGGTCAAAGCGCCGTGTTTTACGAAGGCGACGACGTGGTAGGCGGGGGCATTATCCAGGGGAATTTTTTTGGATAACTTTGCGGCCTGACTATGGCCAACATCCTCCTGCTTGAAACCGCCACCGACACCTGCTCTGTGGCAATTGCCGAAAATGGCCAGGTACTGGCCCTGGCCGAAGTGCCGCAACTGGCCAATCCGGCCGGCCGCCTCACCCTCCTGATTCAGGATTTAGTGCAACAAACGGGCATACCGCTGTCGCGCCTGGATGCCGTGGCCCTCAGCCGGGGTCCGGGCTCCTACACTTCGCTGCGGGTGGGCGCCTCGGTGGCCAAAGGCATTTGTTATGCCCTCGACAAGCCGCTCATCGCCGTGGATACCCTCCAAGCCCTCGCTTGGGGCAGCCGGGCGGCCTGGGCGGCTCAGGCTGCCGATGTGCCGCTATTTTTTGTGCCCATGCTGGATGCCCGGCGGCAGGAAGTGTGGACGGCCATCTACGATGCCGGCCTGAACGAGCGGGTGCCCGCCCAGCCGCTGATTTTATCAGACAATTTGTTTTATGAATTTTTAGAAACCAGTGCCTTGGCGCAGCCCGGCGCCGTGTTTGTCGTGCCAGGAAACGGCGCAGAAAAAACAGAAAACGTGCCGTTGCCCGAGAATGTGGCGCTGTCGCTTGTCAGAAATTGTTCGGCGGCGTACTTAGCACGGCTGGCCGAAGATTTTTTTCAAAAATCTGATTTTCAGGAGGTATCATATTTCGAGCCTTTTTATATGAAACAGCCCAACATCACCACGCCGAATAAGCCCGGTTTGTGATGAAAAATGAGTAAAAATGTCAATTTGACAAAAATTTGCTCTATTTTTGTTCTGATAATCAGGGGCATTACACCTGCAAACAAAAATGTATGCAGAAATTCCCTGATCCGAACTGGCATAATTTTGGAAACATACTAGCTGATTTACATATTGGTTTTTTGATTTTTTAAAACAATTTCTATGAGAAAAGCAAAGAGCGAGACCGTCGTCTTGAAGAAGGGTCAGAAAGACGTTCAGCTCGATTACTCCGAATTGCGCAAAGCGGTACTGGTGCTCCGCGCCGTCAACCACAAATTGAGACAACGCATGATTGATTTGCTGGAAGAAAACCAGCGTATGACGGTCACCGACATCTATATCAAACTGCGACTGGAACAAAGTGTGGCGAGCCAGCACCTGGCTATCTTGCGCAAAGCCGGTGTGGTTTGCACCGACCGGCAGGGCAAGTACATCTATTACGCACTGGACGAGGAACGGCTGACCCAAATTTCAAGGCTGGTCGAGGAATTGGCGATTTGAGGCCTGCGACACCCCAGCACCGGATTTTTTCAATCTTCTCTACTACACACACCCGACTGCGGCTGCCGGATACCCAGCAAAGACGGGCGGATCAGCTCGAACACAGGCGTCGTATGTTTCCCGAAAACCGAGGAAAATACGAACCAAGCGCCTGTTTTCCTGCGATACGCACCATGCTGGTATCCGGTAGCCATTTTTATGGGCGCCCGGCACCGGGTTGAATAAAAAAGCACATATTTGCTATTCAAACCGCAAATACATTGCCGCCGCCCTCCGGGCCAGACAAGAGGCCGGCCAAACTGCCCTGATCCTATGGCCAACTCAAAAAACAACCCCATTGACCATCATGCCCTGCGCCTTTCTGCGGATACCCTGCGCGCGCTCGCCAATCCGTTGCGCCTGCGTATCATCGCCATGCTGCTCGAACAGCCATCCATTTGTGTACAAAACATCTACAGCGAGCTGGGTGTCGAACAATCCATCGCCTCCCAGCACCTGCGCATCCTGCGCCAGGCCCGGCTGGTATACACTACCCGGAAAGGCAAGTTTGTGTATTACCTGCTCGACGAGGAGCGCCTGAAAAAAGCGGGCGCCATCGCCGGCCAACTGGCTGCCCTGGTCGGCAAACCCAAACCCTAAGAAACAGTTTCTAAGCGCGGTCGCAGCGCTCGATCGGCGAACAATTGTCCAATAAAATATTGCCCCGGTACTGAAACATCGAACCCGGCGCAAAAAACGCCTCCATGGTGAGGTATTTCATGTCGTGGTTGGGCACAAACTGGAACTTGTACAGTTTCCAGCCCGCATGGTCGATGAGTGGCGAACTGGCCAGCATTTGCTCCTTTTTGCGGCCGGAGCCGCCCCAAATGCGCAGGCGCACCGGGTGGTTGTAGCCTACATATTGTGGCGCATGGGCCAGGTAAATACTGAAAGTGTAGCAGGTGCCTGCTTTCAGTGTCTCGGGGAGTTGCTGGGCGATATCCTCCCGGGTGCCGTCTTCGCGGGTCACCAGGGCAATGCAAGTCTGGCCGTCCTGCGGCAAGGCCTGGATCTCCCAGGCGCCGGGCATAATATCGGGCGTGCTGCCCGGGGTAAAAGACACCCACCCGCTCGGGCAAGCCGACGCGCGGGGCGTATCTTCAAAAGAGGGATTGCTGAGGTGGATTTTTCCATCGGGTTGTTGGACCGGCATCCAGGAGAAAAACGCGAGCCAAAGGCCCGGAACAAAAACACCCGTTCGTTTCATATGTGCAGTGGAATTCATGCCTGTTTTAGGAACTCTTCGGCAAAGATATTGGCATAAACGCGTTTTTCAGCAGCTTATGGCCCTGGCCCCCATACTTTTCCGGCTGCCGGCACATAGTTTTCCACCGAAAAACGGCAACTTTGCCGCCTTTAAGGACCGCTGAATATGCCGCGCACCAAGCCCACGTACCTGTATGCCATTCTAAGTGTAGCCCTGGTTTTGTTCATGGTGGGTTTTTTTGCCCTGACCATCCTGCATGCCCACAAACTGGTGCTCCTGTTCAAAGAACGGGTGGACATTTGGCTGGAACTGAAACCGGACATTCCACAGGAACAAGTAGCCCGCATTATCGGCGAAATCCGCCAACAAAAATTTGTCAAAACCGAAACCGTCACGTTTGTCACCCGCGAACAGGCGGCCGCCACCATGCGCGAGGACCTGGGCGACGAAAGTCTCATCAGCGACGTACCCAACCTGATGCGCGACATCGTTCGTTTTAATGTAAAAGCCGAATTTTTTCAGGAAGACAGCCTGCGCCAGTGGCGGGAAACGATGAAACAAGATACCCTGATCGCCGATTTGTATGTGGAAGCCGCCAACACAGGGAACATTGGCCAAAACATTGAAAAATTGGGTTGGCTCACCCTGGGGCTGGGTTTTTTACTCATCTTTGCGGCTGTTACGCTCATTCACAACACGATCCGACTGGCCTTGTACACCAACCGTTTCCTGATCAAAAACCAGGAATTGGTGGGTGCGTCCTGGGGCTATATTACCCGTCCCTATCTCCGGCGCGGTATCGTCAATGGTATTTGGAGCGCCGTTTTGGCAATCGCCCTGCTCATCGCCTTGCTTGCCTGGGTGCAGGGGCAGTTGCCCGAACTGCGCGAACTGGAAGACCTGAACGGCTTGCTGGCGATTTTCACCGGCATCATTGGGTTGGGCATCCTGATTTCAGGCCTGAGTACCTACTTCGTGGTGAATAAATTCCTCCGAATGCGCGTCGACGACCTGTACTAATGCTGCGCACACTGCCGGCTTTCCAGTTTGACATTCCAATAGAACATTTTCAATCTCCATTTCTCAATATCTCTCGCTCAAGCGCATTTATTTTTACAGAACAATATGGCAAAACAAGCACCACGACGCCCCGCTCCCACGCCCTCCCAGCCCAAAAAAACGGCGCCCGCTACTCCCCGGAGAACTGAAAAACAAGAAGGTATTTTCAGCGTAGGCAAAGAGGAGTTTATTTTTGATCGCCAGAATTTCATTTTCATGGGTATCGGCCTCGGCTTGGTCTTGCTGGGCCTGCTGGCGATGAGCGGCGGTTCGATGCCCGACAACAATACCTGGGACCCGAATATCATCTACAGTTTCCGCCGGATTACCCTGGCGCCCATCCTGATGGTGGTCGGCTTCGTGGTGGTGGCCTATGGCATTTTTAAGAAAAAAACAGTGGTGACTATTCCGGTAGAAAGCGATAACCCGCCTGCTGCATGAACCTGCTCCACGCCATTATCCTGGCTATTATTGAAGGACTTACCGAATTTTTGCCGGTGTCGTCCACCGGGCATATGATTATCGGTTCCACGGCAATGGGCATTGCTTCCGATCCCTTCGTGAAGGTGTTTACGGTAGCGATTCAATTTGGCGCCATCCTGTCGGTGCTGGTCTTGTATTGGCGGCGTTTCCTGCAGAACGTGAATTTCTACGTCAAACTGCTGGTCGCCTTCCTGCCTGCCGTGGTGTTTGGTTTGTTGTTCAAAAAAGTCATCGACCAGTTGCTCGAAAATATCCTGGTGGTCGGGCTGGCGCTAATCGCCGGCGGCATCGTGTTTTTGTTTCTCGACAATGTATTTGAGCGGCGCAGCCGCGAGGAAACCAGCGAAGCCGACATCACGCTGCCCAAAGCCCTGTACATCGGCCTGTTCCAGGTCATTGCCATGGTACCAGGGGTGAGCCGTTCGGCAGCGACCATCATCGGGGGGCTCACGCAGCGGCTGTCGCCCAAAACGGCGGCCGAATTTTCGTTTTTCCTGGCCGTGCCTACCATGTTTGCCGCTACCGCCAAATCGCTCTGGGACTATTTTACTGAAGAAGGCGGGCACTTTACGCAGGACGAAATCGTGTTGCTGGCCGCCGGCAACCTCGTCGCCTTCGTGGTCGCCTGGATCGCCATCAAAGCCTTTATTCAGTTTTTGACCAACAACGGTTTTAAAATTTTCGGCTACTACCGGATTACGGTGGGCCTTATTATCGTGGTGTTGTGGGCCCTTGGGTATTTCGAGGGCGTGGATGTCGGGGCATTTTAAACACCATTCCGTTGGCCCGCCGGCATTTTTTCCCCTCCCGGAAACGGCGTTGCTGCGCTAAATTACAATACTACCCTTTGGCGTATGAAACAACTTATCGAATGCGTCCCCAATTTTTCGGAAGGATGCGACCTCTCGATCATCAAACAAATCACCGACGCAATTGAAGCGGTAGACGGCGTCAAACTGCTGGACGTGGACCCCGGCAAAGCCACCAACCGCACGGTCGTCACGTTTGTCGGCGAACCGGCCCCGGTGGTAGAAGCCGCTTTCCGCGCCATCGAAAAAGCCTGCGCCCTCATCGATATGCGCCAGCACAGCGGCGAGCACCCGCGCATGGGCGCCACCGATGTGTGCCCGCTCATTCCAATCGCGCATATTTCGATGGAAGAAACCGCTGAATGGGCGCGCCGGCTGGGCGAGCGCGTCGGCCGCGAACTCGAACTGCCGGTGTACCTCTACGAAGCCGCCGCCAGCCGGCCCGAGCGCCGGAACCTAGCCAGCATCCGGGCCGGCGAATACGAAGCCCTGCCCGACAAACTGAGCAAGCCGGAGTGGAAACCCGACTTCGGGCCGGCCCGTTTCAATGCCCAAAGCGGCGCCACCGTGATCGGCGCCCGCGATTTCCTGATCGCCTACAACCTCAACCTGAATACCACCTCCACGCGCCGCGCCAACTCCGTGGCCTTCGACGTGCGCGAGATCGGCCGGGTGCTCACCGATGCCGCCGGCAAACCGCTCAAGGATGCCGACGGCGAGCCGCTGCGGCAGCCCGGCACCCTGAAAGGGGTGAAAGGCATCGGCTGGTTTATCGAGGAATACGGCATTGCCCAAATATCAATGAACATCACCGATATCAGCGCCACGCCGCTGCACCTGGCCTTCGAGGCCTGTTGCGACAGCGCCAGCCGCCGTGGCATGCGGGTAACCGGCTCCGAACTGGTCGGCCTGGTGCCCTTGCAGGTGATGCTTGAGGCAGGCCGTTATTTTTTGAAAAAACAGGAGCGCAGCGTCGGGGTGAGCGAAGAAGAACTGATCAAAATTGCCGTGAAATCGATGGGGCTCGACGAACTCGCGCCTTTCGATCCGCAGCAAAAGATCATTGAGTACAACCTGGTCAAAGACGACCCTTCGGCAGCCAAAAAATTGATCCGGAAGGATTTGCGTGCCTTCGCCAACGAAACTGCCGCCGAGAGCCCTGCCCCCGGCGGGGGCTCGGTGAGCGCCTACGTGGGCACGCTGGGCGTATCGCTGGCCACCATGGTGGCCAACCTGAGCGCCCACAAACGCGGTTGGGACGAGCGCTGGGCTGAGTTTTCGGAAGCGGCCGACCGCGGCCAGCGCATCAAAGATGCCCTGCTGCGCGCCGTAGATGAAGACACAGAGGCCTTCAACGCCATCATGGAGGCATTTGGCCTGCCCAAAGGCACTCCCGAAGAAAAAGCAGCCCGCAAGGCCGCTATTCAGAAAGCCACCCTGGGCGCCATCGAAGTGCCCCTGCGCGTGGTGCGCCTGGGACTCGAGAGTTTCCCGCTGATCCGCCAGATGGTAGAAACCGGCAATCCCAATTCCATCACCGATGCCGGCGTGGGCGCCTTGTGCGCGCGCACCGCCGTGCTGGGCGCCGCGCTCAACGCAAAAGTGAACGCCATCGACCTGGAAGACAAGTCCTACGCCGCCCGGGTGGTGGCCGAAGCCGACGCCGCCATGGCCGATGCCGCCCGCCTGGAAGCCGAAATACTGGCGATCGTGCGGGAAAAAATGGGGGTTTGAACCGGGTCTTCATGAGCCACGGTAATGGTTCAATGGCGTATCTTGTTGTAGATATTCAGGCCTCTGATCGATCAGAAAAACTGTTGGCATGAACCCTGTTGTGCATTTTCTCCGGTCCTATTGGCCCGTGGCCGTTCTGGCGGTGTTGGTGCTGCTGCCCCGGTTGTGGATTCATCCGGCGGCCACGCCGGGCGCGTACTCCAATTCGAGTGGGTGGTCGGCCCTGGTCCTGTGGCAGGAAACCGCGTTGTTGCTGGCTGGCTGTATTCTGCTGAGCGGCCTGTTGTATTGGTGGCTGGAGCGCCTGGGGTACCGGTTTGTGGAATTGCTGAAAATCATTCACCTGGGCTATAGCTATCCGTTTTTGTTGATCCTGGCCATCGGCTGGTATTATTTTCATTATCACAACCAGACCAACCCAGCAGGCGAGGCCGTAGACCAGGGGATCGCCACGATCTATGCCGGCACACCGGAGTGGCTGTTGCGCCTGCACGGCCGCCTGGGCGTCGCCTTGTTGATGTTTGTGGCTGCGCAGTTGATGGCAGTAGTGCACCTTGCGGTGGTGTTGTGGCGGGGCCGGCCAAAACAATTGGAAGATACTCAAACGATACTCGACCGATTTGACTAACCTGTTTTACACTTCCTGCACATGCCCAATCTGAGCCTCTTTTCCCGCTATTGGTACCTCTGGCTGACCGCACTCGTGTTGTTGGTGGCGGCGGCTACGGGTTTTCGCGAATCTCTGTTCATTGGCCTGGGCAACCTCAACCTGCGCATGACTTGCGCGGGGTTCCTGTTTGGTTGTGCACTTTTTTTGCTCGGTATCGGCGGCATTTATGTCTACCTCGATTACCGGGAACGGGCTCTTGTGCGCTGGCTCAGGATTACACACCTGATTTTCTGCCATGCCTTTTGCCTCGTGGTGTTTATTTTTATGCAAATCCTGAACACGAGGCGCCTGAGCAGTACGCAGGGCTATTTTGGCGGCCGGCAGATGTACAGCGAAGAGTTGTACATGCCCCTGACTGTGTTTTTTATCTGCTTTTTTCTGGTACAAATCCTCTTCTTCGTCTTTCTCCTGCGCCTGCTGACGGCCCGGCCCAACAGATAAACCGGCCGGCCTATTCCCAGCGAATCCGCAGCGGCCAATGCATACGGGTGCGCTTGACCTGCCCCTCCCACTCCCCGGGCACCCAGCAAGGCATCTGCGCCAACACCGCCCGAACGGCCGGTTCCAGACAAGGGTGGGGCAACTTGAGCACTTCGACCTGACTCAGATCGCCGTTTGTTTCCACTACAAAAGACAGCACGATCCGGCTCCCGGAAAACGGCGCACAATCCCTGGGCACTTCAAAATGTCGGCTCCAAAACTGAAGCAAGGCCGCATCGCCCCCCGGGAAAGACGGGTATTTTTCCAAGTCAATACCCTCCCAAATACACAAACTATCGGGCACTAGTGGCGCCGCGGCATTACACGCCGGGGCTTTGCCCGGGGCAGGTTCCGGCATTTGGCCGCAGCACCAGTCCGGGCAAAGCCAAGCCAAACACAGGACAATACAAATGCGCTTCATTTTCCTTTTTCACAAACAGATGTCTGAAACGAGCGTTTTGGCGTACAGGGCTGACGTCTGCTGCCAGCTTTACATTTTCCAGCACCGGAATCCTGCCATTTTGACAAAAATGCCGGATTTTGTCCGGCTGGAATGAAATGTGCAGCCCTCGCCCGTTCCCCGAGCGTCAAAACCATATCTTTGCGCGTGGAAGGTTGGAAGGTTAGAAGGTTGGAGAGGTTGGAGAGGTTAGAGGGTTAGAAGGTTGGAGGGTTAGAAGGTTGCCGTCCGCCATAAAGATTTGAATTTTAGCCATTTAAAATTTGGATATGATATAATCACTCTCCAAATTTTGTAACTAAATGATGGTTTAGTTTGGCTCTACTTTGATAAAATTTGGCCAA
>JADLDL010000217.1 GCA_020846655.1 Saprospiraceae bacterium
AACCACTTCGTGACGCTGGCTGACATGCCGGGCCCTGGACAACGGCAAATCAGGCGCTAAAAGCGCCGATAGCGGCCACCGCCTCCTCGATCTCCTGTTCGGTATTGTAGTAGTGCGGCGACACCCGGAGCACCCAATCGACGCCTTTTTTGGGAAAATCATAACGCGCCACGTGCGGCGGCGACACGCGGACGTTGATCCGGCGCTGCCACATATAGTCCAGCAGGGCGCTGGTGTCCCAAGCCGGGCAATGAGCGGTGACGATGCCACAGCGCTGCCGGCCGCGGTCCAGCACCTGCACGCCGGGCAGTGCGGCTAGCAACTGACGGGTATAGTCGGCCAACGTTGAGACGCGACCGGCGATCCAGTCCGGCCCCAGTTCCAAGGCGTATTCCACGGCCGCTTTGCTGCCGAGCACCAGGGCCGGCGCCATTTCAAAATATTCGAAGCGCCGGGCCGTGGGCGCCGATTGGTATTCGTCGGGGCTGAGCCAGATGGCGCCGTACATATCGGGCAGCAACATTTCGAGGCCAGCCTCCAGCGCCCGGTCGGACGTGTACAAAAATCCGGCGCCCCGGGGGCCGCGCAGAAACTTCCGCATCGTGGCCGTCAGGAAATCGCAGCCGATGCGTTCCACATCCAGCACCAGTTGGCCGGCCGATTGGCAGGCATCTACCAGGTACCAGAGGCCCTCTGCGCGGCAGATCTGGCCAATGGCCTCTATGGGCTGCACCAGGCCGCTGCTGGTGGGCACGTGCGTGACGGCTACCAGTTTGGCCCGATGCTGGCGGATGAGCCGTTCCATGTCGGCCACATCTACGCCTCCTTCCGGGCTCTCGGCGGCGCGCAGGAGTTGGATACCCCAGCGTTTTTGCAACGACAAAAAAGCGATCTGGTTGGACACGTAGTCGTTTTCGGTGGTCAGGATCAGGTCGCCGGCAACAAAAGGGATGGCGCTGAGGGCATGGGCATAGGCATCGGTGGCGCTGTTGGCAAAGGCCACATTGCGGGTTTGGGTGTTCAGCAGGCGAGCCACGGCGGTGTAGTAGCCGGCCAGGGCTTCCTGCCGGGCGTCGGCGGCTTCGTAGCCGCCGATTTGCGCTTCCAGCAGCAGGTACTCCTGCATGGTGCGCAGTACGATCTCGGGCGGCAGGGCCGAGCCGGCGTTGTTCAGGTGAATCCGGTGGGCGCAACCGGGGGTTTCGGCGCGCAATTGGGCTATGTCAGGCATGGTGGCGTGTCGATTTGGGTTTGGAATGCTTGTGGAAAAATGGCCTTGCGTCAGGCGACACCTGCGGGAACCGCCTGGCGCAAGGCGTCCAGCACGGCTTGCCGGAGTGCAGCCAGGGTATGTAGCGCCGGCCCCTTGCGCAAAGCCTGTTGTCGGGCCCGAAACCGGTGAAACACATCCAGGTAGCGTTCGGCGACGAGCCCAAGGACAAGCGCAGCCGCCAACACCAGGCCCGGGTAGGGCACAAACGCTGCCGCCAGCCGGTAGCCACCCCAGAGTGCCAGCGGGAACAGGAAAAGGCTGGTCATTATTTTTATGGTGGAGGAATAGCCGATGTAGAGGCCCAGTTTTTTGTTGATCCACCAGGGCAAATAACAGGGCAGGAACCACCAGAGCGCCGGCAGAGTCACCACCGGCAGGCCGAGCAGGAGCAGGGCCGCGTCGGCGGCTTGGCGGCGGCGGGCACTCGGGCACAGGGCCTCGACCAGACCGGCATCCGAAACTTGGTGTTGTTCCAGGGCCTTGAAATAGGCCTGGGTGCGGGTGCTGAGTTCGGTATTGTCCAAGGCCCCTGCGGTCAGCAGTTGCTGCGAACGCTCAAACGCGGCGTTTTGCGGCAGCGGCTGCTCGTTTTGCAACATTTCTTCCAGGCGGGTGAGCAGCTGTTCGCCGGCTTCGTCGCGGGTGTGGATGCTCAGCGCTTTCAATTGATTTTCCAGGTGCGTCGTGAGATCATCCACGGCCTGTGCGCGGTTTTGGGTCCAGGCTTCCGCCCAATCGCGGGGGTACACGGGAGCGCCGAAGTGGACCACCACATC
Source organism: Saprospiraceae bacterium (assembly GCA_020846655.1). GTDB lineage: Bacteria > Bacteroidota > Bacteroidia > Chitinophagales > Saprospiraceae > M3007. The sequence continues at coordinate 2,050 of JADLDL010000217.1, forward strand.
GCTGCGAAACAGATGCGGCGCCGTGTAGGACAAGCCCACAGGGATAATTTTTACATCCAGTTGCCAGTGGTTGCGGGATTCGGCGCCGAAGGCGATCCGGGCTGTACCGCTTTTGAGAGACCGCACAAAACGATTCATCCAACTGGTGCCCTCCGGGGCGATAAACAGCACGCCGTTTTTTTCGAGGTGCTGAAACGACTGCTCGAAGGCCTCGTAGTTGTTGCGGTTTTCGCCTTCAGCCACGTCTTCGCGGCGTTTGACGGGAATGCAGTAGAGCCGGCGCAGGAGCCAATTGGCCACCGGGTGTTTGAACATGCCGTAGTTGGCGAGGAAAAACATTTCCTGCCGGATCTCCACCGCCGGGTTCAGCACGTCCATCAGGGTGCTGGGGTGGTTGGCGATCACGATGGCTGGCCCGTCGAAACGCAGGTGCTGGCGCCCCAGCACCAGGCGGCGGCGGTAAAATACCCGCACACTGATCCAAACAATGAGGCGCAACAACAGGTAAATCAATCGGAGTATGGGGTGCAAACGGATGTTTCGATAGGCCATTGTACGGGTAGATAGGCGGGTGTGCGAAGCGGTCTTAGAATAATTAGAGGCCGCTTCAGTGAGGGGCAAAAATCCGAAAAGAAGCGCTTATCACGGCAGGGAATTGCGGCGGGTTTGAAAATTCGACACTGTTTGCTTGTGGTGGAATACATTTGCCCTGCGCGGAAATGCCTTTTGTCAACATTTCTTTTTGCTACAACTATTCCCCCCGCTTCGCGTTTTGCATGCCATGGCCGAATCCAATCCAACATATTCCTACCTGAGTTACGGCGCCCGCGTGAGCGCCGATTCGGTGCAAACCCTGCTGGAACACGCGCTCGACAGCATGGCGACACAAGCCGAACGGCCGACGCCCATTTGCATCTGGGGCTTGCACGGGATCGGCAAAACCGAACTGGTGCGCGATCTGGCCCTGGCCCGGGGCTGCGCCTTTGCCTACATCGCACCGGCGCAATTTGAAGAAATGGGCGACCTGCTCGGCATGCCCAAGATCAGTGCCGACCCGGCTAAGGGCGAAGTCACCCGCTTTGTGGCGCCCGAGTGGGTACCGCGCGTACCCGGGCCGGGCATCCTTCTGCTCGACGACGTGAACCGCGCCGACGACCGGATCCTGCGCGGGCTCATGCAGTTGTTTCAAAACTACGAACTGGTGTCCTGGTCCCTGCCGCAGCAATGGCTGATCGTGTGTACGGCCAATCCCGACGGCGGCGACTATTCGGTGACCACCCTCGACGAGGCCATGTTGACCCGGATGTTGCACGTGACCATGGAATTTGACGCACAGGCCTGGGCGCGCTGGGCAGAGCGGCACGGGGTGGATGCCCGGGGCATCAATTTTGTGTTGGCCTACCCGGAACTGGTCAATGGCCGCCGCACCACCCCGCGCTCGCTGGTGCAGTTTTTCAACAGCCTGCGCCCGCTCGACGAACTGCGCAACCACCTCGGGCTGGTGCGTCTGCTGGGCGATGCGGCCCTCGACGCCGAAACCACGCAGGCGTTTTTGTCGTTTGTCAACCTCAACCTGGACCGCTTGCCCACGCCGGCCGATATCCTGGAGGCCGAAAATTTTGAAGCGGTGGCGCGCCGGCTCGACCGGCTGGTACACGAGGGCGATACCAAGCGGCTCGACGTGTTGTCGATCGTTGTCACGCGCCTGAGCAATTACCTGCTGACCCGTACGCAAGACCCCACGGCTGCTGAGTTGGCCAATTTGCAGCAGTTTTTATTGCTGGACCTGCTGCCCAACGACCTGCGCCTGGCGATGGCCCAGGAACTTACCGGCTCAAAACGCCCCGGCCTGATGAAGTTGTACGCCGTGCCGGAAATTGGGCAGTTGTTGCTGCGTAAAATGTAAGAACCTGTTGGAATGGGTGTACCTGTTCGATGGGGAATAAAAAAATTACAGCCGCCCTTACGGGCAAGGCATGTGCAGTATCTCAGCCCTATTTCGTTTTTTTGCCGGAAACTACGTCCTAGTCATGCTTCAACTTTTCCCGGATTACACCTTCACGCTCGATATTCCCTTTTCACCGGAACAGGCTGCCCGCCAGGTGGCCGAGCAAACGAAAGGCGATGACAAGCCCTTTTCCAGCCTGCTCGACGGGGAGGTGATTTGTTTGGAACGAAATGTCATTCAGAAACATGCAACGGATTCGGTAGTTTTCCTGACCCTCGATGGGCACTCGGCGACAGACCGTTGCTATGTGCGCGGGCGGATGCAAATCAAGCCGGCCGCCAATTTTATGGTGCTGATCGCCGCAGGCTTGTCGGTGTTTTCTATCCTGAAAGCGGCGCTTTTCCCGACCCGGAACGAAGAAGCGCTCTGGATTACCCTGGTGTTTTCCGCTGTTGTCGTTGGGGTGTTGTACGGCGCCTTTTGGTATTCTTTTCGCATGGGCTGCCGCCACAACCGGGCCCTTGTAGGGCGAATTTTCAATTCGCCCATGTAGCGCGTGTGACGATTGTAAAAAATGTAGGGCGAATTTTAAATTCGCCTGCCCTACGTAGAGCAGGCGAATTGAAAATTCGCCCTACATTAAAAAAACTCGTGGCCGTTCTGGTCCGCGTATCCACCGGCTTTGCCGAAAGGTTTGACCCAGACCAGCCCCTGATCGAAGTTGCCGATGCTTTCGTATTTGACCGGAATAACGATCTCGCCTTTTTCATTCACCACTCCCCACGAGCGTCCTTGCCGTACTTTGCCGTAATATTGGGTAGCGTCGCCCTGCGGGTGCTGCTGGAATTCGATCTGCGCAGAGTCCAAGGGCAGCACCCATCGGCCTTTTTGGTCTAGCATACCCCATTTATCGCCCTGCCGGACAGCCACCAGGCCTTTGCCGTTTTCCCGGAATTCGTCATAAAGCCCCGGCAGGGTGTCGTGGCGGGTTGTATACTTTTGCAAGGCGCTGTCGTAGCGCATTTGGCGGCTCAGCAGTAGTCCGAAACGCTGACCTTGCTGATAGGATTCAAAATACCGGACGCAGGTGATCACACCGCCGCAGTGCCCGGCTACTGCTTTGTCGTCCGGTACGGAATGGCCATAGGCATCGATGTAAAAGCACTTGCCTTTGCGGCAGACTTTGGCATACTCGTCAAATTCAGTGGCCGATTGGTATTTTGGTTCGATGACCATATTGCCGTGTGCATCTACAAAACCGTAGCGCCCGTTTTGGCGTACACGGGCGCGACCATGCCGGAGCAGCCCGGCTTCCTCGAAACGGGGAGAAATAAGGGTGTTTCCTTTGGCGTCGACGTAGCCCCAGCGATCGCCCTGCCGGAAGGGGATGCAGTTGGAAAGCGAGGTTTGGGCTTGTGACAGGAGTGTGAGGCAGAGTCCTGCCAGGGCAAGGAGCGTTCGTTTCATGGTCTATATTTTTTCAAAAAACGAATCGCCGTAGTGGTGGATTGTAAAAAATGTAGGGCGAATTTTCAATTCGCCCACTCTACGCGCGTAGAATGGGCGAATTGAAAATTCGCCCTACAT
>JADLDL010000218.1 GCA_020846655.1 Saprospiraceae bacterium
GTAAGTCTTCACCGTTGCGGATCATTTCGCGCCGGCGCCGGGCGCCGCTCCACTTCAGGTCTACAATAGCCCATTCCGACTCGCCCCGGCGCAACACCAGGTCGGCCTTGCCCCGCACCGGCAGGCCAGCAAAATTGCCTTCGAGCGGAAACTCCGTGGCCCACACCGCCCAGCCGTCCTGACGAAGCAAGGACAACAGGCTCCAGGCGGCGTGTTTGACGCGGTGGAGAAACTGGTTCCGTTCCGGTTCGCGGCCGTACAGCATGAGCGTGGCGCCTTCCCGTTCGAGCAAGCCCAGTGCGCGCTGGTCAATCCAGTCGTGCACCGTTGGTTTGTCCCATTCCAGGCAATTGTCTTCTTTCAACAACAATTCAAAAAAACGGTGGGCCAGGCTGCCGAGCAAAGTATGATCGCGGGTTACGCGGAGCAGGCTGGCCGGAAACAAGCGCAGTTTTTGCCGAAAAAACCAGCGGTGCGGGTAATAAAACAGGCTTTCCAGGTTGGTCGGAGTCTCGTATTCGCTGGGTTCCAGGTGCTCGGGGGCGCTGATCCGCAACTGGGGCACCGCGCGCGAAGAGGGACGGGACGTCAGCCATTCCCGCTGTGGAATGGCGCCCAGCCGCAAGAGGGCCTGGCGGTCCGTTTCCTGATCGAGGTTGAACATCAGGCCTCTACAATCGCCAAACGCCGCTTCGATGTCGCTCAAGAGCAAACTGGGTTGCGCTTCGGCGCCGTCGGCCTGCTCGGGCACCACCAGGATGAGCCGCTCCCGGGTATTCAGCACCGGACGTTGGTTTTGCAACAAGCGGCGCTGGCCTTGCTGAAAGGGGTCATCCAGTTCGATGTGTTGCGTTGCCAGCCATTCGCGTTCGGCTTGCGGCCAGACATCCGGACTGGGCACAGTGCTGTCGAACAAACAATTCCACCACACCAGGGTATCGACCGGCTGTACCAGGGCGCCGGCTTGGTGCAGGTACTCAAAGCGCCCCGTTTCGGCGGGCTGCAATTGCACGGGCGCGGGTTCGTAAATCGTGCGGACGATCCGTTCCAACTCCAGGAAACTCAACCGGGTTTCGGGCAAGGTTTGCAACAAGTCGCGCACCCGCCGGGCTTGTTCGGCCAGGACCAGAAAGGACGTATTTTTTGTTTCCTCCACCACCGTCCGCGCCCATTGGAACAGGTAGTCGTACAATTCGATCGCATCGCGCTTGGGAGCGGGGCTGTCTGAGCGGTAGCGGCGGCGGCCAAACCAAAACTCGTATTGCTCGCGCACCCGGGCCGGCAGTTCGCCCCGTTCGAGGTAGCCCAACACGGCTGCAAACCAGGTGTCGCTGAACAAACCTGGCTTTTCAGCCATCACCCGGGCGATTTCCAGGGCCAGGCCATCGTCGAGGGGTTTGACCGGGAGGGTGACGAATTCCATAATTTTGAATACATCCACCGGCTCCCACAAAAACGCCGGCGCCAGTTTGAGCACCTGCAAGGAAGGGCGGGCCAGGGAGGCCGACAAGACGCCCATGGCCGGAAAACCTTCGAGCAGCAAGGCCTGTTCAAGTACCCGGCTGAGTTCGGGCAGGAGGAAGACCGGTTGCCAACCCGGGTTTTGGGCCAGCCATTGGGCCATAAACACAGCGGCATCACTGTCGCGCCGGGCGCGCAGGATGAGCAGCGAGCCATCGTTGGCGGCTTGTTTTTTTTCCAAACCCGGGTTTTTCAGGCGTTGCTGCACATGCCCCAGGTCGCTGGCGGGTGAAGCGCCGGCAGAGGCTGTCGCCGCGCCGACCGGAACCCCGTGGCGGCGGAGCTGTTGCAACACCCGACGGAGCAGCACCGGCAGGAGGGTTTCCGGCTCGTGCAACACGACTTGTTGAATGCCCGACGTGCGCAGCCCCAGCTGTTCAAACACCAGTGCCCAGCGGTCGGCTTCGCCCCAGGCCGTGGCGCCGGCTTCTGGATTTTGGATTTTTTGTAAAAAAAAGCGCTCTACGGCAGCCAAGTCGGCCAAACGCGTCGGCACCTGTCCGGAGGCCTCAAAGGACCAGCCTGCCAGCCGGAGTTCGTCGCGGCGGGTGAGCAATACGGCGGCCGTGGCAAAGCGATCGGCCTCAAAGGAAGCGGCGAAAAAGGGCGGCTGTGGGGCGGTTTCCAGCCATTGGCTTAGGGCCTGGCGGTAGAGTTCGATGCGGAGGTAGTCGGTATTTTCGGGGTAGCCGCCCAGTCCGAATCGGGATTCCAGCCAGGCCAGCAGTTTTTTGGGGCCGGCATACAGGTGAGCTGCCCGGCTGGCTTGGCCTGGCGCCTGGGTGAGCTTGTCGAAGGAAAGGCTGAGTTCTAGTATCATGGGTTCGCTTGGGCAAAAATAGGCGCTTCGGGGTTTTTGCTTTACTTTTGCGCCGTTGTTTTCAACACAATTTTTTTAAAAAAATGGAAGCGAAAGACGTTACTAAAACGAGTGATATCACCATCCGCGTGAGCCTGGACAAAGACCAGGTACCGGTAAAAATTGAATGGTCGGCCGACGACATGCACGCCCCCGGCAAGTTTGACGAATGCAAGGCTATGGCCATTGCGCTATTCGATAAAGAACAGCGGGACACCTTGCGGATCGACTTGTGGACCAAGGAAATGCAGGTGCAGGAGATGGACCGTTTTCTGTACCAGACGCTACGCTCGCTCAGCCAAACCTACTTGCGGGCCACGCAAAACAAGGAATTGGCCGAAGACATGGCCAAGTTTGCGCATTATTTTGCTGAAAAAACAGAGATCGTACCCCATAAGTAAAGCACAGGGGTTGCCCCCGGTTCAGGGAGCCAGCAGGGCCGCGCAAAGCCAATTGGCCAGGGCCTGGCGGTTGTTGGGTATGACCAGTCGTTGCTGGTCCCAGTCGTTCCGGATATTGCCCAGTTCGATGTACACGGCGAGCGGCGTGATGGTTTCGCGCAGGGTAAACAGGCTGCGCGCGCTGACGGTGCCGTTGTATTGTTTCTGCGAGCGAATTTTGGCGTATTTGCGAAGGAACATGTTGTGAAACTTCAGGGCCAGTGCCTTGCTGGTTTCGCTGTCGGGGCGGTAGTAAAAAAACACATCCGTTTCCTGGTGCCGGTGCCTGGAGTCGACGTGGATTTCAATGATGGTTTGGTCTTTTATGCCGGCCTTCAGGTAGCGGGTGGTCAGTTGGTTGATCAACTCCGTACGCTGGCCGAGGCGCGCTTTTTGGTCGAGCGGAATCTCGCGGTCGCCCCAGACCTGTTCGTCTTTGTCGCAGCGCAAAAAAGCGTCGTCGCGGATGCCATCGTTGGGGTCGCGCACGATCATGAACGCCGTGGCGCCGTGGCTGACCAGCAGCCGCACGAGGCGGAGTGACACATCGTAGGCATACTCATCTTCGCAGAGGGAATGGCCGGCACGCATGCCTTCTGCCCCGCCGTCGGGGCCGCCGTGTCCGCTGATGATGTAGTACACTTTGCCCTGGAGTTTGCGGCTGACCAGCGAGGTTTTTTCGTAGTTTTTCCCAAAAATGGGAAACACACGGTTGCCTTTGGCGGCAGTGATTTCCTTCAGGCTTTCGGCGCCGGTGGGGTTGGGTGCGGCTTCGGCGGCAACGCCGGCAGCGAGTTCACTTTCGGCAGGGCAATGCAATTCGTGCCAGGGCACCCACAGTTCTTTGTCTTCCAGAAAGGTACGCACGCGAAGGCCTTTTTCGACGGCGGTTTTGTTGTAGGCGTCGATGCGAATAGCCGTTTGCCAATCGTCGATACCGAGGGTCGTGCGGATGCTTTTTCCGTTGTAGGTGAATACCTGAACCGGAATTTTGTAGGCCGTTTTGACTTTGAGTCGGTAATCTTCCTTGAGGTTGTTGATTTTAAAAAACTCCGAAACATTGCATTCGTAGCCGTCGAGGTGGTACCGCTGCAACAAGGTTGGGACATCGTCGCCGGGCTGCGCCAGTACTTTCAGGTGGATGGGCGCCGGTTCTTTTTTCTTGCTGACGGCTGCGCTGGCTGTGATCGAACGTTGGGCAAGGCCTCGTGCTACAGGGTAACACAACAACAACAACAGCAGAGGCGCCGCCAGAACGGCAGGGCAAACAAACGAGGGTCGAATTGACGAAAAGCAACACATTCGGGCAAAATTGGGCAAAAAAGTTTTTTGTTCCTGATAAAGAACAGATTTTTAGCTCCGTTTTCAAATAATGGCGGAGTTCCCGGAGCAATGAAATCAAAAATACAACGCAGCAACCTCGTTTACCAGCAAAAGGTTGAACAACTGCTCGACGAATTAGCCGGCACGGATGATGCCGTGTTAAATATGTCGGCGATAGACGGCGGCTGGTCCACTGCACAAATTATGCACCACCTGATCCTGGTGGAGGAATTATCACTGGCGTATGTAAAAAAGAAACTCAGTTTCAACCCGGATCTGAAACCAGCCGGCCTGGATGTCGTTTGGCGATCGGTGCTGCTGAATGTTTCCCTGAACGTACCGATCAAAATGAAAGCGCCCGCAAATATAAGCGACGAAAAACTCCCCGGGTTTACCACTTTTGCCGACAGCCGCCGGCGCTGGCTGGCGGTCCGGGAAGAATGGACCCTTTTTCTGACGGAATTGCCAGGCGAACTGCTGGACAAAGCCGTGTACAAACACCCCTTGGTAGGTCGATTGAGTTGGTCCGGTATGCTTTCCTTTTTTGGACAACACCTGAAACGCCATCGCCGGCAGATTCGCCGTACGCTTGGAAAATAACCCTGCCTGGTTCGCCAGCCTGATCTTTTGCATTGAAAAACAACTACATACCTATGACCTTTCGTTTCCGCGCCTTTTTCCTGTTTTTTTTAGTCACTGTGGCACTTCAAGCCCAGGACAACAACACGCCCGGCCTCTGCGGCACCCCCCCAGGCAACAATGTTTTTCTGAAAAAATACGCGGCACACCCGCAGGCCTACCCCGACAATGCCGACACCTTGTATGCCGGCGTACAAATTCATTTGGTGGCCCGTGACAACGGTTCGGCCCGCCTGTCGGCGGAAAAAATGCTGGATGCTTTTTGCCAACTGAACCTGGATTTTACGCCTTCCAATATCCAATTTTTTTTCAAAAACGATTGGAACCTGCTCGACAACACTAAGTGGTTCCAACACGATTCCATCGAGCAAGGCATCGCCATGATGCTGACCAATAACGCCCCGGATGCCTTGAATGCCTATTTCATGAACAAGGCTGCCGGAAATGCAGGCTACAACCTCCCCTACGCCGGCGTAGCAGTGCGCAACCAGGATGCCGCATACAACAACCACACCTGGACCCACGAAGTGGGGCACGCCCTGGCCCTGGAGCACACGTTTATCGGTTGGGAAAACACTCCCTACAACCCCAACAACCCCACTCCGGATACCCTTACCTACAACTACACGTTTTTTCACGACACCCTCGATACTACCATACCCGCTCCGCTGGATACAGCGCTGGTGGAATACGTAGACGGGAGCAATTGCGGGATTGCGGCCGACCGGATTTGTGATACCAAACCGGACTACCTGGCCTACCGCTGGGAATGCGACGGCCAAGCCATGAGCACCGTGGTTCAAAAAGACCCCGCCGGTGTTTCGTTCAAATCCGACGGCACCTTGTACATGTCGTACGCCAATGACCATTGCCAGACCCGTTTTTCGGCCACCCAATCGGATATCATGCGGGCATATTTGCAGACGGTGAAAAGCAGTTGGCTGGCCCCAGAGGCACCCGCCGGCCCGGTAACGGGGGCAACGGTACTGCAAGCGCCCATCAACAGTGAAACGGCACCGGCTTCTGGCGCAGCCCTGCGCTGGACTTCGGTGCCCGGCGCCACGCACTACCTGGTGCAGGTGTCGCGATTCAACACCTTTGTGCTCCGGGATCAGGAGGTCATTGTGACAGATACGACACTGATTACCAAGACTTTGTTACCAAACATCAACTACTACTGGAAGGTCCGGCCGTTCAACGTGTTGCATACCTGTGCGGAATTCAGCAGCACTGGCGCCTTCAAAACCGTGCCTGTAACGGCCGTGCAAGCCGCAACCGAAGAGCCCTGGCGTTGTTATCCTACGGTGTTGGAACCTGGAACGGCGCTGACGGTGGAACTCCCGGCCAGTTGGCTCAACCAAAAAACCGTTTTTCAGGTTTTTGATGCCGCCGGACGCCAGATGTGGCAATCGGAACGCGCATTGCCACATGCCCGGCTCCTGTTGGATTTGCCGCAGGCCCAATGGCCTGCCGGGCTGTACCGACTGGTGGGTACCAGCGCCCGTGGCGTACTGCGGCAGACCCTGGTGGTCGCGCGGGGATAAAATTGTCGCCCGCTAGCGCATCTGGATCGGCGGGCTGGATTCTAGGATAAAAAAACGACCTTTGGCCAGAAGATACTGCCCGGATTGAATCTGGACCGGGTAAGCGTTCAGCAACGAATCAAACCACTCTGTGTGATGCTTTTGAAAAAATATACACTTTTCGCCGGCTTTGCCCTATTGGCTACCCTGTCTTTCGGCCAGCAAACAAAACAGTCCTGGTGCGGCTCCAAGGAGTTTTCGCCCTGGCTGGATTGGTATCAGCGCAATTCAGGGGTATTTGCCCTGGCGGATGGTGATGCGGATACCACCTGGATGTATGTGCCGGTGACCCTGCATATGATCGGCACCGATGCCGGCACCGGCTATTTTCCGCTGGATCAGGCGATCCGGAACCTCTGCCAAATGAACGAGCGGTACGTTCCGGTGCATATCCGGTTTTACCTGAAACCCGGTGACGCGGTGCAGTACCACAACAATACGGACTGGTACAAACACGACTGGGACGGCGGCTCGGACATGATCAACACGGTGGTGACCGCCGGCATGAAAAACCGCCTGAATATGTTTGTGGTAGCCGATCCGGCGGGCGCTTGTGGATATTCCTGGCAGGATGCCGTGGTGTTGGGCCTGAATAATGGTTGCTCCAAATCGGACAATACCACCTGGTCGCATGAGGCTGGGCACCACCTGTCGCTCCCCCACCCGTTTTACGGCTGGGAAGATTATAACTGGGATTTTTCCAAGCCAGCACCGAAAAAAGTGAATGGCCGCGAGGTGGAAAAGAAAAACGGTTCCAATTGCTTCACGAGCGGCGACCGTTTTTGCGATACCGACCCGGATTACCTGAGCGACCGTTGGAATTGCGGTGGCAACTTCAAAAGCCTCGTGGTGCAGCACGACCCCGATACCGTTGCCTTCCAGTCGGACGCCAGTTTGATCATGGGCTACGCCGAAGACCAATGCGCTTCGCGCTTTACGGTGGAGCAGATAGCAGCCATGCGCGCGAACCTGAAAACCGAACACAGCCACTACCTGCAACTGGCCAACCCCTTGCCGGAGCTCGACGACCAAGTGCAGGTGGAACTGATCAGCCCAGTCGACACCTCTGAAAACGTGCAATATAACCACATCGAACTGAAGTGGAATCCAGTGCCGGGCGCCCGTTTTTATGCGGTGGAAATATCCAACAGCCCTTCTTTTTCCGCCAAATTTTTCAACCAAACGCTTGTTGATCAGACCAGTGTGACGGTGACTAAAAATATTCCAAACAACTGGAAATTCTACTGGCGGGTGCGCGCCTACAGCGAGTGGGACCTCTGCCAGCCGTTTGACAAGGCCCAAATCGGTATTTTCCGCACCCAAAATTTGTCGGCCACCAATGAGTTGGAACGGGATGCCACCTTCGAACTGGCGCCCAACCCGGTGTTGGCCGGTACGCCAGCCAAACTCAACGTGTTCAGCGCTGGCGCGATGGATATTTCAGTCAAAGTATGCGACCTGGCCGGTCGGGTTTGTGCGCAGCAGCAAGTGCGCTTGTATTCCGGTGAAAATACCATTGAGTTGGACACCAACAACCTGAGCAGCGGCGCGTATTCGATTTTGATTCAAAATGAAAAAGGAGCCACGATCAAACGCCTGGCTGTAGTGGAATAGCCAAATGGGCGTCATCCAGCGACAAGGGATCAAGCATTCCATCGTAAATTTCGTCGGGCTGCTGATCGGCACCGCGAGCACCCTGTTTATTTATTCCCAGGCGGAAGCCATTGAGGCCTATGGGCTGGTGCAGTATCTGCTGGGCATTGCGATGATTGGATACCCGGTTTTTGCGCTGTCGGGCAATACCATAGCCTTTCGTTTTTTTCCAAAATTTCAGGACAAAACCAAGCAGCACCACGGCTTTTCGGCCCTGTTGCTGCTTTTCTGCCTGCTGGGCTGGGGGGTGTTGGCTGGGATCGCACTGCTCCTGTGGGAGACGATCTTGGGCCTCATCGACCAGGATTCACCCTTGCTGAAGGACTACTTGTGGGTAGCCTTTCCCCTCACGTTTTTTTACACGCTCAGCCAGGTGCTGGGGGTGTATTCGGCCAACTTCAAACGCATCGTCATTCCCTCTATTTTGAATGATTTTGCCTTGAAAATTTTCCTGCCGGTCCAACTGGTTGCCGTTTGGCAGGGTTGGATTTCGTTGCCGACAGCCTTGTGGCTGTTGTTGTTGCATTTTTTCCTGGTTACCCTGGGTTTGATCTACTATCTGCATCGCCTGGGCGAATGGACCTGGCGGATTAATTGGTCTATTCTGACCCCGACCTTGCGCCAGGATATGCTGCGCTACGCGAGTTTTGGTATCGTATCGAGTCTTGCCTTTTTAATTGCCACCAAATCCGACACCGTAATGGTCGGTTCGCTCATCGACATCAAAAAAACGGCCGTTTACGCCATTGCGTTGAATATTGCCGCCGCTATTGATATCCCGACCAAGAGCTTGTACACGGTGAGCGCCTCCTTTGTGGCCCGGTACCTGGAAGACGAAAACTGGACGGAAATGCGGGATTTGTACCGGAAAGTGTCGATCAATCTGCTCACGGCAGGTCTCCTGTTGTTTGGCTGTATTTGGGTATCGGCCCGGGACCTGTACGCCCTGATGCCCAATACGGCGGAAGTGTCGCAGGGGCTGTATGTGCTGTTTTTTATGTGTATTGCTAAGTTGGTCGACATGGCTTCGGGGCTGAACAACCAATTGGTGTATTTCTCCCGGCACTACCGGTTTTCCATTTTGTCGCTGGGTATCCTGGCAGTGGCCAACGTCGCGTTCAACCTGTGGCTGATTCCAATATACGGCCTGAACGGAGCGGCGATTTCCACGCTGATTTCAGTGGCCTGCTACAATGTATTCAACCTGTTTTTGGTGTACCGCAAAATGAACATGCAGCCTTTTTCCTGGCAGACCCTCTTGGTTGTTGGGTTGGCGGTGGGTGTGATGACGGCGGTTTGGTGGGTGCCTTCGACCGGTTACCTGCTGCTCAACATCGGCCTGCGTTCCGGGCTGTTTGCCTTGGGATTTGGCGGCCTGGTTTTGTATTTCCGCGTTTCAGCCGACCTCAACCAATTGTGGGAGAAGGCCTTGCAACAACTTAAAAAAGCGGCAGCATAGGCTTGCTTACTGCGAAAACACCAGCAGCAAGGTGCTTTTTTCCGGACTTACAATCCGGTCGATCTTCGCAAAAACACCCGGTTGCACCTCCAGGTCTTCCCCCAGCCGCATGCCGGGACGGCTTTCTTCCAGCACATCGGCCCAGGCTTTCAGCGCGCCGTGTTTGGGCGAAAAACTACTGAGGTACACCAATTGGCGCACCGCCTCCTTCATCCACATGGAATCCGGGTATTCCGTGTAGTTGCCTTGCACCGTAAACTGGTATTCCTGCCGGGTTTTGACACACACATCCTGGTCAATTTCCAGCAGCACCTGGGTGTCGAGCAACAAACTTTCGTGCGACAACTGGCCTTGTTTTTCAAAATTATACTGCAGCACGTGCGGCAGCCCGGCCGAAAAAATAGGTTCGGGGTTGTAGCGGCATTTTTGTTCTCCCTGGCAAGCCCCAAACAGCAACAGGGTTGAACACAAAACTAAGTATTTGATTTTCATGATACTATGATAAAATTCGCTTGACCTGTTTCCGGAAATTCAGCGTCCGCCGACAGGAATACACCCGAACGTTTTCCGGGCTGCCAAAAGTACATAGTTTTGCGTTTCGCATCCGGCAAAGCCCCCTGCAAGTTCGGGCCGGGTGTGTATCCTGCGAAAACATCAAACCAAATTTATCCGATGTCCAGTTTGTTGATTACCCATATTAAAACCCTGCTTCAGGCCGAGTCTGTGGCCCGCCCGCTGCCGCGCGGCGCCGGCATGGCGGAATTGCCGGCTTTGCACGATGCCTACCTTTTGCTGGAAAACGACCGGATCGCCGCCTTTGGCCCAATGGCCCAATGCCCGGCGCGGGCCGACGAGGTGCTGGATGCCAGTGGTCGATTGGTGTTGCCTTCCTGGTGCGACTCCCACACGCATATCGTGTTTGCCGCGACACGGGAGGAGGAATTCGTCGACCGGATCAAAGGCTTGTCGTACGAAGAAATTGCTCAGCGCGGCGGCGGTATTTTGAACTCGGCGCGCCGGCTGCAGGAGGCCTCGGAGGACAGCCTGCTGGAAAGTGCCTGGGGGCGGCTCCAGGAAGTGATTGGGTATGGCACGGGCGCTATTGAAATAAAAAGCGGATATGGGCTGACGCTGGAAAGCGAATTGAAAATGCTGCGGGTGATCCGGCGGCTGAAAACCCTGAGCCCGATCCCCATCAAAGCCACCTTTTTGGGGGCGCATGCCGTGCCGGCGGAATACAAAAGCCGGCGGGAGGAATACCTGGACCTGGTGGTGGACCGGATGCTGCCACAGGTGGCAGAGGAGGGCCTGGCCGACTATTGCGACGTGTTCTGCGACCGTGGTTTTTTTACGGTGGAAGAAACCGACCGCATTTTGAAGGCTGGTTGGCGGTATGGCTTGAAGCCCAAAATCCACGCCAATGAGTTGGACTTTTCCGGCGGTGTGCAGGTAGGCGTGGCCAACCGCGCTGTTTCGGTGGATCACCTCGAATGTTCCGGCGAAGCCGAAATTGCCGCTCTACTGGGCAGCCAAACCCTGCCGACGCTGCTGCCGGGCTGCGCGTTTTTCCTGGGCATCCCGTTTCCGCCGGCCCGACAAATGATCGATGCCGGGCTGCCGGTGGTGCTGGCCAGCGATTACAACCCGGGTTCTTCGCCTTGCGGGCGCATGGCCTTCATCGTTTCGCTGGCTTGTGTAAAAATGAACATGCTCCCGGAGGAGGCAATTAATGCCGCTACGCTCAACGGCGCCCATGCGCTGGAATTGGAGCAGGAATACGGCAGCATCTGCCCTGGAAAGAAGGCTAATTTATTCATTACCAAACCCTTGAATTCGCTTGCGCAGCTGCCATATTCCTTTGGGACAGATCCGGTGGAGACCGTTATTTTGAATGGAAAGGTGTGGAAAGGGCCCGATGGCAATAAAAAAAGTTAAGGGCGCGTTAAGCCGCAGTCCTACCGATTTAATATTTATTATCGCCCTGATACGTCCGGATGCGCGCCGAATGTCTAATTTTGCGTCCACTTTGTAAAAACAAAGCCCAATTAGGCCATAATCCGAGTTTTCAACTGTTAAAACTGCCTGAATTGACAGCATAATACGTTGATTTTGTATCTCTTTGTATCACCATCCCACCTGAACACATCCATCAACCATTGCAAATTTTGTACGCATGCACAAACTTCTAATCCCGCTGCTCGTTTGCCTTTCGGCAACTTTAGTACACGCCCAGGTTCCCAAAAATATCTCCTTCAACCCTAAGTCTGTCCCAGTGACGGCCAGCCAGGCTGGCCCCGACGGCGCTTGCAACGCCGGAACCGTATCCACAGGGGCCTTTTTCGGCCAAAGCAATGACCACGATCTGGACACGATCTTCCTTTGCTTGGGCGACTCTATTTTCATCGATCACAACGGGGACAACATGTTCATGGACCCCGATCCATTAACCACTCCAGGTATCGGCTATGCTTTTTACAACTGTATGCCTACCGGTACTGGCGATTTGCCGACAGTATTAGCCGATCCATGTGTTTGGCCGGGGTCGGCGAATGGTATATGGGTGGCGACGGGGCCGGGGCCAGCATTCAGTAACGGAGATTTTTATTTCGTTAACAATGGCAACCTGATTGCCGGCTTTATTGGGGGCAACAACCCGGTCTTAATTACGTTCGCTCCCATTACGCTCGACAACTATGACAATCAAGGCTTTGAAGGCGGATGTGTGGATGTGAACGTAAATGCCAAATTCAGTGTCGTGTATCTGAAAGCCATCACGGAAAGCGGCATTGACGTCAATTTCCAGGGCGCTGATTGCAAGGGTAAATTCCGCCTGCGCGGTGGTTACCCGGAATGGGACGCCAACGGCCGCTACTCGGTGACGATTTCCCTAGCCAGCGACCCGAATGTTCGGGCCCTGATCTACACGCCTCCGGCGCAAATGAAACACGGTACCGACGTGATTTTTTCGGTGCCACAATCCGGGGTGTACAACGTTTATGTTGAGGACGGCAAAAGTTGTGGATTAACATTCCAAATCGCAATGAATGCCTGCGACGCCTCAGACAACGTGATCCTGGCCATGCCAGAAGTCGCCGCGCCTCCCGGCTCGCAAATTTGCGTACCGCTGTCGTCGACCAATTTTACCAATATCGTCGGCTCTTCGTTTTCCATCAATTGGGACCCGACCGTACTGCAATACGTCAGTATTCAAAACCTGAACCCACAACTGGGCCAGATCAACGTGAATACGCTGTTCAACGAACAAAATACCCCCCAGGGCTTCCTGGGCTTTGTGTACTCGGATTTTTCCGGTACCGGCGCCAGCATCCCGAGCGGTCAAACCATGTTTGACATGTGCTTCCTGGTGTTGGGCCCCCTGGATTCTTGCTCCACGCTGGATATCGGCAGTTTCCCGTCCATTGTAACGATGGACAACGCGACCGAGCAATTGTCGGTGACGGTAGACACCGGCGCCGTCTGCGCCAACCTGATCCCGCTGGTCGTTAATTTTTATGTGGACAACCCAAATTGTAACAATACGGCCAGCATCGGCGCCATTATCACCGGCGGGTCGCCCAACTACGACGTTAGTTGGCGGCTGCTGCCTTCGGGCGCGCCCTTGTCCGTGACGGCTTTGTTGCCGGACACCATCCTGACCAACCCCCTGCCGGAAGGCGATTGGGAAGTTTGCGTAACGGATGGCGCGGGGACCATGGTTTGCGACACCCTAACGATTAGCATACCCAGTCTTGGGGCTACCTTGGGTATCGTCCAATTGCCTTCCTGTTTTGGCAGCACCGATGGTATCGTGGAAGCCCAGGTATCCATCGACGGCATCCTGGTACCCTCGCCGGCGCCGGCAAATTATACGTTTGCCTGGACCGGCGGCGCCACCTCGCAGCAACTGACGGATGTGGCGGCCGGCAACTACACGGTGGTCGTGACCGATACAATGACTGGTTGTACAGCACTTGCTTCGGGCACCCTCAGCCAACCGGCCGACCTTTCCTCGAATATTCAACTGACACCGGCATCTTGTAATGGCGTGCCGGATGGTTGCATCACTTCCACCGCATCGGGCGGCACACCGTTCCCGGGTGGTGAGTATTTCTATTCCTGGGAATTTTCGCCAAACCTGAGCGGCACGCCCTTGTTTACGGACGAATCGGGCAATGGCGCACCGGATTTCACGATGTGCGACAAGCCGGCCGGTATCTATTTCCTTACGGTAACAGACGGCAACGGTTGTACCAAAGTGTTCCCGGATGTCGTGCTGACCAACCTGCGGAACGTACACCTCGACACCCTTGCTATCGTCAATCCGAGCTGCTTCGGCACCGCCACCGGCTCTGTTGAAGCTCAGTTGAACGCTGAACCGGCGTTTGTCAACGGCGATTACCTGTTCTTCTGGGCCCCCGGGCCATTCCCGCAGGTAAATACAGGCAATACTTCTGAATATACGATGCTGCCAGCAGGCATGTACGGTGTAGTTGCAATTGAAGTAACCACCGGCTGTTCGGATACGGCTTCCTTTAAATTAGTCGACCCTCCGGCTGTGGCTGCTACAACGACTCAGGTGAATCCAACCTGTCAAAACCAGACCAGTGGCTCCATCAACGTAACGGCTAGCGGTGGCACCGGCTCGGGCTATACCTACGTGTGGACTTCCGTTCCGCCGGTTGCCATCGGCAACACCCCGACGCCGACAGGCCTGGCAGCAGGCACTTACACGGTAGTGGTGACGGATGCCAACGGTTGCAGCACAACCACCTCCACGCAATTGAACTTGCCTGCTCCGCCGGCTATTGCAGATATAGATTCCACTTCCGTGAAATGCGGCGCCGATGGCACCCTGACGGTTACGGCGCCAACGGCCGTTTCGTTTGCCTGGACCACCCTGAGCGGCCAACCGGTAGGCACAACGGCACAAGTAACCGGCTTGCCCGGCGACACCTACATCATCACCATCCGGGACGCCCAAAACTGTATCAACATGGATACGGTTACCCTGGCGCCGGTATTGCCGGCATTCTTTGCCGACACCTTGTTGCAGCAACCCAAGTGCGCCGGCGATATGGACGGCAGCATTGCTATTGATGTACAAGGTGGTACACAACCCTACCAGTACAACTGGTCCGGCGGTCAAAACACGTCGGTTCTGTTCCCAATTTCTGCCGGCACGTACACGGTGACCGTGACCGACGGCAATCTTTGCACGACGGTAGGTACCTTTGTATTGACCAACCCCGCTCCGATTGCGGTGGCCTACAACAATATCGTCGGCGCCTCCTGCCCGAATACTTGTGATGGCCAGGTGATACTGGTTGCGTATTACAACAGCAACCCGCCAGTCTTTGCTAATTTCAACTTCCAATGGGAAGACGGATCGGTAGATTCCATCCGGACCGACCTGTGCGCAGGCTACAATACGGTGACCATTACCGACCCGCAGAAAGGCTGTTCCAAAGTAGATTCACTGCTCATCACCAGCCCAACAGCCATGACGGCCAGTTTTGACACCATCCCGGCCACTTGCTTTGGCGACAGCGATGGCGAAGCAACGGTCATGGTCAGCGGTGGCAGCCCGAACCCTGTTTACTCCTACAACTGGAGCAGCGGCGGCATGCTGGCGCATGTCACCGGACTGGATGCCGGGCAATACACCCTGACGGTGACCGACAATGGCTCCGGCTGTACGCAGGTGTTTACGACCAATGTGACACAACCCAACGAGGTGATTGTCCAGAAAGACTTGTTGCTTTCGGAAAACATCGGTTGTTTTGGTGAAAAAACGGGCAAATTGGAGGTGACTTCTACCGGCGGCAACCCAGGTCCCTTTACCTTCAACTGGTCTGACGGCACCAACAACCTCGGCATGGGTAATCCGCTGACCGACCTGGGCGCCGGCGAGTACTTCGTAACTGCCACCGACTCGAAGGGCTGCACCGGCACATTGCCCAACCTCATCCTGAGCGATCCGCCGCCCGTACAAGGCACCATTGATCCGTTTGAACCGCTCTTGTGCAATGGCGACGAAACGATCATCATGATCGGCACGATCACCGGCGGCGCGGGCGAACCGTATCAGTACAGCCTTGATTTTGGCGTTTATCTCGATCCGACCATCCCGATTAGTGTGGGCGGTGGCGTGCACTACATCACGTACCAAGACCGCCAGGGTTGCGAATACACGGATACCATCACGATTCCAGAACCGGATGAGATCTTTGTCACCTTCGACCCGAACGAGGTCGAAATCGAACTGGGCGACACGACCTTCCAATTGCTGCCGATTGTAACCGGCGCCGTTGTGGACTCCTTCACCTGGACGCATCCAGAACTGCTCCGCACGCCTGCCGATTTCGAGCCGTATGCACAGACCTTCGAAACGACGACCTACACCATCGTGGTTTCTGATGAAAAAGGTTGCACGGCCAGTGGTACGATCACGGTGAATATCGACCCGAACCGCAATGTGTACGTACCCAACGTGTTCCACCCGGGCAACCCCAAAGGGATCAACGACCACTTCAACCCGATCGTTGGCCTGGGCGTAGAGAAAGTGAACTATATGCGGATTTACGACCGTTGGGGCACGCAGATGTATGAACGGGAGGAATTCTTCCCCGACAACAACAACTTCGCAGAAGGTTGGGATGGCCGCTACAAAGGGGACTATGTAAATCCGGCGGTGTTTATCTACGTCATCGAAGTAAGTTTCCTCGATGGCCGGGTGTTATTGTATCGCGGCGACGTGACGGTAATCCGGTAATCGAATACGATACAGCATAAAACAACAAGCGCCGTCCCGCATTGGGATGGCGCTTGTTGTTTTATGTGGTTTGTTTTGGGGTGAAAACGTTGGAGAAGGGGTTGGGTTATCTTCCACCTTTCTTTTTGCCGGGCCGGCCCGAAGTGCCCAAAATATTTTTGCCTTTGCCCGCATCCAGCACCGGTTCGGGGCGCGGGGCTTCTTCCTGCGAGTCGTTGAATACTTTGCTTTGGAATATCCAGCGGCCTTTTTCCAGTTTAAGTCCGTCATAACTCCCATCCGGCACAAACATGGAACCGCCGGTGTAGGGGTTATTGAAGGGGATCAGGTGGTCGAACAGGATCATTTGATATTGCTCGTCCCAGTTCAGGCGCACTCTCGCTTCGGAGGAATATTCCAGGATAATCCGTTGCTCATCAGGGCTGCCTTCGGGCCGCACGAAAACCGGGGCGCCGAGCACGGGTTTGCCTTCGCGGTCAAAACTGAGGACTTCGATGACTTTTCGTTTGTCAAAAAAAGTATAGCCGTCGTAGCCAAAAAGCAGGTACTTGGGCCCTTCTTTGGTTTTGAACGGCAGGAGGTTGTAGTACAGGGCGCCGTACCAGCGCTCGGTGCTCAGCGCCTCATGGGTGGGTGGGGCCGGTGATTCAAAACTGCGGTCGATGAGCGGGAACAACCGGAGTTCGCGTTCGTTGCGCTGGATCGCGCCGTAGTAGCGGTAGGTGGAATCGTTGACAAACAACTGCCAGGTAAAAATTCGGAAACTGCTGTCGGGAGGCGCCAGGATCGACACGCTTTTTAGTCGATCAAAGGGGTAGGAAAAGGAATTTTCCACTTTCAGGGTACGAACCAGTTTGGTAATCAGGGCCTGGCAGGCCAGAAAACGGGTGTCGGCCAGGGAGTCGTTGACCACCGCATAGGCCAGCAGTGCCAGGGTGTCTTCGGCGGCATGGAGGCGCTGGGCGCTTTCCGTTGACAGTGGGCCGGCGGGTTTGGCGTGGTGTTGGGCTTGCAGGGAAAGAGCGCCGAACAGGGGCAGCAAAAGAGCCAGGAAATTGATTTTCAAAGACATATACGATTTTGAGCAGACAAGAAACTGCACAAAAACGCGAAAGCCCGGGTTAAAATTGTTTGGGCGCGTTAGTCCAGTTCTTCGAGTTTTTCCAGCAGCCATTTTTGGTTGACGTTGTTCGAACTTTCGCGGTGAATATCCTGGCGCAGTTTTTCCACCGCTTTTTTATCGCCCGGTGCGATCCGGGTAAGCCGGCGTACGTATTTGAGCATATTCAGGTAACTCTTTTGCCACTGCAGCGGTATGTTTTTATGCCGGTTCAGAAACACCCGGAAGGACTCCATGAATGAGTCCAGGGCGTCAAATTCTTTGAGTTCGTAGTATGCATTGATGAGCATGGACTTGCTCAGTAAGTTATACCCGATATCCTCGTATTCAATATTGCGCAGGAGCGATAACACAAGATCGTATTTTCGTTGATAGCGGTACACGCGGGCCAGGTTAAAACTGTAGGTATTTCTCTGAGTGTCTATTGGGAGTGATTTCTTATTGTTTTCTATAAAATTTTCGGCCCACTCCAGTTTGCCCAGGCGCAAGGCGGCAGCCACGGCATTGTTGAAGCGCCAGGTAGCCAATTCATTGTTTACGATAAAAATCCCCTTGGTCAATCCATCTTCAAACATTTCAAAATACTCCTGCATAAAATCGCGGTTCCCCTGATTGAGTTTACCGGTACAATAGTGCAGTGCAGAATCATATAATTCTATGGCCTCCTTCTGTGGCATGGAAGGCCCATACGTAGTGAGCAACTTCTTTAGTTTAAAATAATAATCATCATTTTCACCGTCGCGCAACATCAATAATGAATAGTAATAAATAGCCAATTCGGGGATTTCATCTATTGGAATATTTTTAAGGAATTCGAATATTTCTTCATTGAAATACAGGTTGTAATTAAAATTCCCCGTCCGTTTCTGGCTCAAAACAGAAGCATATAGTTTCAGTTTTTCTATCCAATAAAACAAATCCAGGTTTATAGAAATCTGCTCCAGGTTTGATTTTGTATTGAGTTTGACGTCGAAGTCCATCATCTCGTAGTATAATCGCTCTACCCGGTAGGTATTTTTGAGGTCGTCGAGGGAGCGAAACTTCGTTTCGTCAACGCCCCGGCGGGCTTGGCGAAGCGCAACGGAATACAGGGGTTCTACCTTGCGGCGGACAACAAACTCAAGTAAATCAATCACTTGTCGGTCCGGGTCCATAGCAATCGTTTCCTGGCTCATAAACCCTTCAACCAGTTTCAACAGGTCTGAGCAATATTTACGGAAATTGACGTCGTCAAACGGCGCACCCGGAAACAAGTTTTGCCAAACGCCATGCCTGTCGAAGCCCGGTTGCCCGGATTCCAGAAACGGCAAAATCTCCTGAAACAAGGCAATCAGGGTTTTACTTTGGTTGAAATACGGCGATTTTAAATATTTGAGGAGCCGTTTGATTTCCGCCGGCTCCAGGCATTGCAAGGTTTGGTATACTCTATTCACATGCAATTCCTTGTCCACTTCTTTCAATTTTTTAGGCATATCAGCACAATTTTAAATCGGTCTTTCGGCAACGCCAAACAACCGGGCACCTTGGCGTAACGAGGGCGCAGGCCTGCAAAACAACAGACATCGAAAGTAGTAAATCTGTTTTTACCCATTTTTAATTTTCAAGTCTGCCAAGCCCCTCATGCCCTTGGTAGTCAGTCAGTTGATTCAAATCCTCATCTGCCGGGTTTTACAAATATAATTTTTTCCAGATTGTGCGTTGGCCGATTCAGGTAGAGTGTCTATTTTTGATGGTACTTTTAATACCATAGCCATGAATGCTTTTTCCCTCTTACCCCCCATCAGGTACTTGCTATGCGCATTGGTAGCCCTGTTGGGTGTATTGAGTGCCTTGTCCGGTCAGAGTGCCAGCCCTTACAAACAACTGACCACTTCCCGGAACACCCTCGTATCCGATACCGTTGCCGGCCAAAACATGAGTATCTACGCCGTCAGCCCACTGCCTTTGCATGGTACGATTCAGGTGGTTTTGTTGCAGTCCGGCGGCGCCGGCAACCCGAATGTTTTTGCTGTAAAATACACGCCGGACCCGGGCTTCACCGGAGTCGATACCTTCACCATTGAAATCAACTACCAAGGCTCTTACCCCTATCTGATTTACCGGGGCTACCGGGTAGCCGTTTTCCCATCGATTCTTATTTCAAAACCCGATTTTTCAATTACTTCGACTGGAACGCCCGTAACTGCCAACGTACTGGCAAATGATCTCAGCAGTGCCGGTGGCGGCCTTAGCCTCACCAGCCTTCCGGTAGTCAATAACGGTACCGCAACGATCAGCGGCAACCAGTCCATCACCTTCACGCCCAACGCCGGATTTACGGGCACCGGGCATGTCAACTATGTCGTTTGCGATACCACCGGAAATTGTAAAACCGGCCAGTTTTCCATTGGCATTCATGACAATACCCCTCCAGGCAACGATACCCTCCGGATTTTCACCGCCAAAAACAGCGCTACCAATATTCCACTTTCGTACACCGGCTACAGCGTGTTTCAGGCGCCGGCGAGTGGCTCCGTGCTCATGCTAAACGGCAACTCGTTCCGGTATTTTCCAGCCTTGAATTTCACGGGAACCGACCAATTTGTTCTGGTCAGTACTGCATATGGCGCGCCGGCCTATAAAACAGTACAAGTGGAAGTGCTCAACACACCGCCCCGCAACAGTATGGCGATGGATGATTATGCCTACACGCCTAAAAATGCAGCCGTCACGCTGAATGTACGGGACAATGACATCGGCAATTTGCTGGTAAAAGGTTGGGTTGTGCCGCCAAACTTTCCAGGCACCCTTTCCAACACCTCAGGGAGTGGCAATGTGACCTTTACCCCCAACCCCAATTTTAGCGGTGTCGCTACTTTTTATTACAAGATCGGAAACATGTTTGTGCCCGATCTGGAGTTGGCGCCCGTCAATGTACTGGTCGGCAACCAGAACCCTTCGGCCGGTTCATTTGATCTCACAACACCGAAATCGACGCCTTTGGTCATTAATTACCGGATCCCTTTCACGGGTTTTAATTTCTCCGTATTGGATCCGCCAGGGCATGGGACTACGGCTTTTTATCCGGGCTATACAACGCAAACCATCAATGGCCAACCCGTTTCCGGCTATAATTTGTTGATTTACACCCCCAACACAAATTATACAGGCGTAGATGAATTTGAAATCAACTACTGCGTTGCGGCCAACGGCCAATGCCAGGCCGTAAAAGTGGTGGTGAGCGTGGTGGACGTGTACTCCGCCCCGCCGCCGCACTGCGTAAACGACTGTGTCTGGGCCGGCGATGTAAACAAAGATGGCATTGTTAACAATTCCGATTTGTTGCCTTTGGGATACTATATGGGCCTGGGCGGCCCCAATCGAAACAATGCTGCCCTGGAGTGGTACGGGCAATTTGGCAGCAACTGGAACAACCCCTACACGGGTAGTGTGGTAGACCTGAAACACGCCGATACCGACGGCAACGGCCTCATTAGCTCGGATGATACCCTGGCGATTGGCTTTTTCTATGGCCTGCACGACAATATCACTCCCCACAACCCGCCGACATCGAAAGGCCTGCCATTTTTCCTGAATATCCTGACCCCCAATCCGGGCGTTGGCGATTTGGTACAACTGGAGGTTTCGCTGGGCAACGCGTCCTTTCCGGTGACCAACCTGTACGGTTTTACCTTCAACTTGTCCCTGAGCCCTCAGATTGTGGATTCGGCCCTGCACATGGAGTACTACAACGACTCCTGGCTCAACCAGAATTCGCCTGATTTGTGGATGAGCAAAACACCGGCGCCGGGTCGCCTGGAAACAGCATTTACACGGACCAGCGGGGTTTCTACCAATGGCTATGGGGAAGTAGGGGTGTGCGATTTTATCATCATCGATATTATTCATGATGATAAACTATACGGCGTCCCGTATTTCACCGTGTACCTCGACAATAAAGACTGTCTTTGGGGGGATGGAAAAATTACCGGCGGCGAAACATATACATTTGATATTCCGCTGCGTTTAGAACCTAAAACCAGCGTGTCGAGCGAAGACTTTTTTGTATATCCTTCTCCGGCCCGTGATTTGGTTCAGTTTCACCTGAATGGAGATGATTTTATAGAACAGTTGTCCATTTTTGACCTCAGCGGAAAAGCAGTCTATACGTCCGGCGAGGTACAATGGGAACACGCCGAACTGAACCTGAATGATTTGGCAGAAGGCATGTATGTGGCGGTTGCCCGAACGAATAGCGGGCAGGTAGTTCGAAAATTCCAGATCCTTCGATAACGACCAGCCCAATTCGGGCTATCCGGATAAAGAACATTTATGGCTTATTAAAAAAACCCGTTTCCTGAATGCAGGGGCGGGTTTTTTCTCTTTAAATCAAATAATTTATACCCAAAAACAACACGAGATAGACCCATAAAATATCCAGGAAATGCCAGTAGATCGTGAGCAGGCGGAGTTTCAGGCGTTTTTCAGGGTCCGAAAAATAGACCAGCACCGTCACCGGGTCCACCATGCGCTTGCGGGCTGTCCGGTAAAAAATGATCAGGAACGGAAGGCCTGCAACCACGTGCGCCAGGTGAGTAAAAGAAATTACGTACAGAAATCCTGCCGTGGTCGAACTGTTCATTCCAATGTTGTTCATCTGGAACAACCACCACCAGGCCAGCGCCTGCATCAGCATAAACAAGACGGACAACACTATGGTACCCAATAGATTGCGCTGATAAGCCTCGGTTTGATCGTTCAAATAACACTGCTTGGCCCGAATCATGGCCACACTACTCGCCAGCAACACCAGGGTATTGACCAAAAACAAGGCGGGCAATTGCACAGGCGGCACGTCCATCGTCACCCGGATATACGTATAACTAATGGTCAGGGCCAGAAACAAACCCGACAGGCCGAACAACAACAAGGCCAGCATGACATTGTACGGGTGAAACATCAGGTTTTGCTGCAAGGCGGGTTGTGGACGGGTCATAAACGCAGATCAGTTTAAATGTACAAGATGGACAGACAAATGTAAAATCTCCGGCTGGGAGTTCGGGCTTTTTTGAGCCGGTGCCGACCGGTTGAAAAGAGGCCTTATTTTTGCTGGATATTTGCAACAGACAAGCCCCTGTTTCAGTGGCTAATCCTAAACCGATACCCATGATGCGATTCCTTACCTATGTCGTGTTTCCCCTGTTTCTTGTCGCTGCCCTTGGCTGTGGATCTGGCCCCGAGCCTGGCGAAACAGAATCCGAATCGCTCGACGGCAAAGCAGCCCCCTACGACCAATTTGCCTTCCAGCGTTCGTACCCCGACCGCGATTTTGACTGGCGGGGCTGGCGCAAAAACATGGCTGCCCTGCGCAGCGATTTCAACAAAAAACTGGGTAAACATTTTCTAGCCGATAATAACACCGCAGACTGGACTTTGGTTGGCCCGGGCAACGTTGCCGGCCGCGTAAATGCCCTGGCCATAAAACCCGGCGATGAAAATACCGTACTCGCAGGTTTTGCCGGCGGCGGCATTTTTAAAACGACCGACGGCGGCCTCAACTGGGTCCCGGTTTTTGACGACCACCTGGAACTCTCCATCGGCGATATTACCTACAACCCACTCGACCCCAATATCGTGTATGCCGGTACCGGCGACCCCAATATGCCCTCGATCGTGTTCAACGGGAATGGTCTCTACAAAAGTACCGACGGCGGCAACACCTGGAAATACGCCGGCCTGGAGCAACAAGGCATCATTTCCAAAGTGGTGGTGGACCCTGTGCACCCCGAAACCCTGTATGTGGCCACGATGGGCAACCCCTATGTGCGCGACGGCCACCGGGGCATCTACAAAAGCACCGACGGCGGCGCTACCTGGAGCCAGTCGCTGTTTGTGAGCGACCAGGCTGGCGCCAGCGATCTGGTCATCAGCAACCTCAATCCGCAAATCCTGTACGCTTCCTTTTGGGACCGAATCCGCAACAACCAGGAATCGCTGATCTACGGCCCGCATGCCCGGGTGTACAAAAGCACCGACGGCGGCGCCACCTGGAATATGCTCGGCGGTGGCCTGCCAAGCGGCGTGATGGGCCGCACCGGTCTGGCGATTTCACAACAAAATCCGGATAAA
>JADLDL010000219.1 GCA_020846655.1 Saprospiraceae bacterium
CCGAGCGTGCTGTTTTTCCCTGCCGATGCCGGGAATTTGCCCAAGAAAAATCTTGCGCGGCTCGAATGGCGCCCGACGTTTACGCTGGACGGTGATTATCAATTGTTGATCAATGGCCGCGACGCCAGCGGCAACGTATCCGGGGCATTGGATTATGAAGTGCGGTTTCGGGTCATTACCAAATCTTCCATTTCCAACCTCTTGAATTACCCCAATCCCTTTTCCAGTTCCACCTGTTTTTTCTACACCCTCACGGGGGCCGTAGCGCCCGAACACTTCCGATTGCGCATTCTGACGGTAAGCGGCCGGGTGGTTCGGGAGGTTACAGAGCAGGAGTTTGGGCCGATGCAGGCGGGTACGCACCGCAGCCAGTTTTGTTGGGACGGCCGCGACCAGTTTGGCGACTTGCTGGCCAACGGCGTGTATTTGTACCAGATCGTGGCCAAAAAAGCCGACGGTAGCAGTTTTGAATTTTTTGAAAACACGCAAATCGACGGGTATTTCAAAAATGGATTTGGCAAGATGGTGCTGATGCGTTGAGCCGGAGAGACTATTTTGACCTGTTAAAAAAGAAAAAGCGATTCCGGATCTAAAAAGCATCTATCGAAAAAGCCTGCTGCATTCCTTTTGGGGCTCGGCGGGGGCTACGGTTTTCCAGTTGTTGCAAATGCTGGTCTTTGCACGGCTGGCCGGACCGGCAGCGGCCGGCGACTTTGCCCTGGCGGCCGGCGTCATGGGTTTTTTGAGTCTTTTTGCCGAGGCCGGGCTTGGCCAGGCCCTGGTTCAGGGGCCCTTGCTCCGGCAGGAAGGCCGAGCAGTGCTGGCATCGCTGGGCGTAGTCCTTGGCCTGATTTTTTGGTTGCTCCTTTACTGGTCGAGCACAGGCATTTCAGCCTGGTACGGCCGTCCCGAATTGGCCGGCGTACTGCCGCTGATGGGCCTGTCCCTTTGGGTGGCGCCTGTGGGGGCCCAACAAATGGCCTTGTTGACCCGTGATTTTCAATTTCAAAAAGTGGCCCTGATCGAAACGGTTTCTGCCGGGGCTGGCTTTGCAGTATTGGTGGTGTTGCTGAGCCTGAACTGGGGCATTTGGGCAATGGCGTATAGCTTTTTGTTGCGGCAACTGGTATCTGCCGGGCTTGGCCTGCTGTGGGGCCAGCGCTGTTCCTTTAGCCCCGGCAACCGGGCCATTTGGCGGGAGTTGTGGCCTCTCCTACGTTTCGGCGGCTATGACCTGGCCTCGCGCTGGGCGGATTTTATGGCCAATTACCTCGACAAATTGATCCTCGGCAAATGGCTGGGCGCTGAAGCCCTGGGTTATTATCAACTGGCCTTCACCCTGTGTGTGTTGCCGACGGCCCGCTTGGGGCACGTGCTGGTGCGGGTGGGTTACCCGGTATTTGCCAAGGTGCAACACGACGCGCTGGCGCTGAACGAATGGTTTCAGCGCACGGCACAACAGTTGGTCGTGCTTTTGTTTCCCTTGTACCTGGGCATCGGCTTGTTTGCCCGGGAGATTATCACAGTGGCATTCGGTCCGGCCTGGCTGCCTGCGACGCCGCTGCTGCAGGCGTTTGCCGTGGCGGGTTTGGTGCGCACGCTCAACGGCGTGTTTCCCTACCTGTGCAAAGGCATCGGCAAGCCGGAACTCCTGCTGCGCTGGATGGTGTATTGGACCCTGGCAATCAACGTGTTTTTGACTTTGTTTTTGACTCTCAGCCCTACCGCCAACGCCGCCGCCTGGAGCCGCGTGGCCGCTAAAATTTTGGTGGAAATCCCCTTGTTGTTCTGGTTGGCCGCGCAATGCCGGGTCGATTTCCGGCCGATTCTTATCCTGGCCGGGCGGGTACTGATTTGGATGGCGCCTTTCCTGGCGTCGGTGTGTTTGCTGAAGGTTTTCCTGGAGGATTGCCGGGCGGTAACTGTTCTGAGCGGCTTGATTTTTTCCGGCGGAATAGCCTGGCTCGGCTGGCAGGGCAAATGGCAGGAGGGGTGGAGTGGGAAAGGCGGAGGCCCGGGAAACCCTTTTCCTTACCTTTTCGTTGGGCAATGTGCCCTTGTGATCCAGGATTTGTTTTGCATAAAATAACAGGCCTGCGCAGTCTATTGCCTGCCGCTGCCATATCGATAATCCACCGGAATGCCTGCGGCCAACAGACGCCCGTTGTGCATTGAAAAAGCACTTCCGGCCGGCACCAGCACCAGCAAGCGGGCGGTGTCGCCGGGGATGTCAACCTGGGTTTGGCCGCTCGCGTTGCGCCGGATGATCTGCCGGCTGACGGCGTCGTACAGGTCCACCGGATTGGGACCCAGATGTACTTGCACGGTTTTGGATTCCAGGTACGGGTTGAAGAGCAGATACGTTGGGTGGGCTTTTTCGCGCTGGAACATATCCGTTGCCCGGCAATCCACTTGGAGGATTTGCGGCACATTCGTGGCTTGAATGAGGCCCCCGAAAATACCGACGTGTCCGCTGCCGTATACCGAAAACATCGTTTCCGGCGGCATGCCCGGCGCCCAAAGGGGGCCGTCGCCTTGCGCAAAGGGCGTAATGCCCTTGTGTTGCTCATAAATGGACGATTTGATCAGGCCCTCGTAGGCAATCACCTTTTGGGTGATCGCTTTCCGGTCGGGCAGGGCTTGCAGCGAATCCGGGATCTCATCGGGGTAAAACAGCCGGGCTGTGTTGGCGGCGTTGAGCATCCATTTACCTACGGCGCGGGCATAGCGCTGGTCGTAGCGGAGCATGGCGCTGAGCGGCCAGGCCAGGTCGAAGGTGTTCATGGCAAACCCGTAGCCACCGTTGTGGACGGTGCTGCCCGACATGCCGCTGACGTCGTAGCCGCCCCAGTTGTCCACGATCACGCCCCAGCCCTCGCGGCCTACGGCATCGCCGTCGAAGGTCCAGTTCATAAATTTTTGCACATCGTATTGCGCACCGGTTTCGGCGTTCAAGCGGGCGGCCATGTACGGCGCAAAGGCCATCAGAATCTCATAGGACCGGTTTTCTTTCTGGCTGGCCAGCACATCCAGGGCATGGCGGGCCGCGCGCAGGTATTTTTCGTCGCCAAATTTCTGATACGCCCCGTATAAAATGAACGCATATCCGGCGGCCACATCTTCCTGGGCGGGGATGTGGTTTTTGCCGGGCGTCATGGTTTTAAAATCAAAAAACGAATAACTATAGCCGTTGGCCATCACCGAATCCGAGCGGTAAAACTGATCGGCAATGGTGCGCATGATTTCGGGATAGCCCTCTTCGCTTGGATAATAATTGCCGACGGCATAAAACAGGACGTTGTTGTACACCTCGTACCAAAAATCGTTGCCATAGCCACCGCCGATATGAGCGCCTTTGTTGGTAAAATTCATGACCACATTCCAGCCGTTGTCTTTGCTGAAATAATTGCGCAGCATGCGCACGTAGTTCCGGCCGTCTTGTTTGCTTTTGTCGATACCCACCAGCGTAGCGCCCAGCACCGAGCCCAAAGCCCCCAATGCCTCGTGGTTTTCGCCATTGTTTACGGCAGATCCTTCGCGTACATCGCCGATTGCTGTATAGATCCCAAACGTGGGCTCTTTAAAATTCCGGCCGGCCCGGTCTTCCCAAATCAAGGGCAGCAGTGGCCCTTTTTGTTTGAAATCGTATACATACCGGTCAAAACCCAGTGCCGTTTGTTTCCAATCTTTCAGGACATAGGGCTTCGGGTGGCGCGGCATGGCCTCGATCCGGGGGACGGCCATTTGCTGCACAGCCTGGGCCGAAGGCTGAAACGGAGGAAGGGTTTTACAGGACAAGAAACCCGTGAGCAGGAACAATACAGCGATGTATCGGAGCATTTTTTTATTCAATTTAAAGCCCTTTCAAGCGGATAAGGGCGGACATTTTTAAATCGTGGTTTGTTTTTCAACAGAATTCTCCGCCCAGGCTTTGTCTTTCAAAATGGATTTGGCCATAAACAGCGACATAAAATGCACCACGGCGATGACGAGCAGCGCATAGCGCAGCGCAACGTAATCGCTGACATAGCGCGCCAGCAGGATAAACAACCCACAGCCAAAGAGCCGGCCGACGTATAAACCCAGTTCGTGGTTGAAAATATAACTGAACTCGTTGCGGTTTTCCTTTTCCGCTACAAAATCAATGACTTTTAGTTGGATCGGGAAATAGGCGATGTCCAGCAGCGGCCGGGCGAAAATGAGGCAGAGCACAAACAAAATCACCCCGGTAGCCGAGTACAGTCCGGCGTTGAACACGGCGCCCAGCACAAACAACGACAAGCCAAACGTAAAAATCAGCAGGCGGTGCGCCGGCAGACTGGTGCGGCCGAGCACATACAACAAGATCGCCGACACGAGCGCCGCAGCCGACTGGATGAAGCCCAGTTCGCCTTCCTCGCCCACCAGGTGCATGATGAGCATCACGGGAGCCGTCACGATATACCCCTGGGCTACGCCTTTCAATGCGGCCAGCCGGAGCATTTTATTCCACAGGCCGTGGAACTTGAAATACAAAAAGGGCGATTTTTTAGGATTCTGAAATTGCCCCTGGTGCACGAGCACCGAAGCCAGGAAGGTGAGTAGAAATACACAAGCGGTGAGGATGTAGTATGCCATGTTCACATTACCGGCAAACCAGCCGTTTTTCTGGGTGGCGGCAATAAACGCACCGGCAGCCAGCGGCACCAAAATGCCGTTGATGGTGTAAAAAAAGGTCTCGACGCCGTAGTAATAGTTCCGGTTGCTGTCTTTGGTGGTGTTCAGCGCCAGAAAATCGCGGTTGGCCCAAAAGAACCCATACGACAAACCCATGATGAGACCGGCAAAAAACACCCCGGCCGTATCGAGTTGGTCCAGCATCATCATCGCCGACATCGAGACGCCACTCAGCAACATGCCCAGGGAATAGACTTTCGAAATCGGAATGCGGTTGAGCAAATAGCCGTTGATCAGAAAGGTCGTGGGGATGCCGGTGTACATGGCCAGTTGGAACACCACCACCAGGCTGATGTCCGAGGAGTTTCGCATGATGTAGGCGCCGATAAACAACTCGATAATGGGCATCACCAGGCCGTAGATCAGGTTGGTGAGCAACAACATCCGCATGCCTAACTGCTGCGACTGGAAAAAATGCACTTCTTGCGTCAGTTTCTTAAACATAATTAGAACTCACTTTCAGGCCAGATAATATGCTTTCAATCGACAGGGTTGCGCCGCAAATCACTTCGTCCGAGGCGCCATAGTACATCGTCACTTCGTCTCCCTTGACCAAATGGCCATTGGTAAACACGACGTTGCCAAAAAAGCCGACTTTTTCGTAGTCTGCCGCCGGCTCAAACAGGGGCTCCCGGGATCGAGCCAGTACTTTGGTGGGATCTTCCAGGTCTAACAAGACGGCGCCCAGGCAATACCGGTTGTCAAAATTGGCGCCGTGGTAAATTTCCAACCATCCCGCCGCAGTTTTGATAGGCGCTGCACCGGCGCCCACGCGCGCGCAGTCCCACATGCCCGGCCGGGTCTGCAAAATGCAATGGTGCCCGCCCCAGTGTACCAGGTCGTGCGATGAGGCGATCCAAATGAAATTGCCGCCCAGGTCAAGGCCGGAGGGCCGGTGCAGGCAGAAATAGCGACCTCCTATTTTTTCTTCAAACAAGGAGCAATCTTTGTTGTGGGGCGGGAGGATCATGCCTTCGCGCTGGAAAAAATTCCAGTTGCGGGTGCGCATCAGCCCTACGCCGACGCCATTTTCAGACACCTGGGTATACGTCAGGTGGTACACGCCGTCGATCAGACTCACCCGGCAATCTTCAATGCCAAATGTTTCCAAGGCGCCCTGGCCGAATATTTTAGTGGGCCGCCCTCCTTCTGGCTCATGAAAATGTATTCCATCGTCGCTGCACACCAGGCGCAAATGCGAAATGGTGGTCAGGTACGTGGTGTTTTTGTAGTGAATCAGGCGCGCGTCGGAGAGGTTCAGGTCCGGATCGTTTTTGTCAAATTCCAGGACTTTCAGGCTGCCGTCTTCCTGCATGACGGGAAAAGAAATCAAGCCCTCTTTTTGCACCGGCCGTTCGGCCACCCGGAGCAGCAGCCAGGTTTTGTTTTCAAAGGAAAAAACACCCGGATTGAGCACACATTCCACCACCAAACCCGGATGGCTGGGCCGAATATCCCGGGTGGTTAAAATAGGATTCTGTTCAAATCTGTTTGCCATAATGGTACGGGTTTGGGCGAATCAGAAGGCCTTTTTGCTCCGGACAAAGCCCTGCGCGTCCGCGCCGTTTCCGGACGCAGCGTGTTGCAAGTCTATCTTGAAAAAAAAGCAAAATCTTCCCCCGATTGGCCCCATACTGGGCCCAACCGGGGGAGATCGTTCTGGTTCCTGCCAATCTTACTGCTTGTCGAATTTCACGGAACCGATATTTTTTCCACCCAAAACGAAGTTCAGGAAGTACGTGCCCGTCGGGTACTGCGAAACCGGAACGGCAAACTGCCCGTCGGGGATTTGGTTTTTGTCAAAACGCAAATCGCCGACCTGGCGCCCTTCCACATCAAATACCCGGACATACAAGGCCTGATTGCCTTCGAAACGGTGCTTGATCCACAGGCGATCGGTTGCCGGATTGGGATACACGGCTTCCAGCATGCGGAACAAGTCTGCGTTCAGGTCTTCTGTGCCGGTGGTGCCGGTGCTGTAGAGTTTGGCAATTTCAGCCGCCGTCAGCGCTTTGTTGTAAATTTTCACTTCGTCCAGCCCGCCGATAAAGAACTGGCCACCCTCTACCGGGTTGTTGCCCATGCCCAGGGGCAGCCCTGTGCTGTTGAGTTTGGTCGTCACGGGTTTGATATTGGCTTGTTCGCCATTGACATACACAATATCGTTGGCGCCATCGTGTACCATCGTAACGTGCCACCAGAAGCCTTTGGTCATTTCATTTCCGTCGCCACTGTCCATGTCCGAAACAATGATTGGTCCCAGCAGGTTGTTGCCGTTTGTGGTCCAAACAATTTTCAAGTGTTGTGGCAAAGAAATTTTCCAACGCTCGCTCCAGTGCCCAAAGTCGAGCACATAGGCTTCTGCATCGTCAAAATTCTGGTCGTCTACCCGGATCCAGAAACTCACGGTGGTGAAGTCCGAAATCAGTTGAACGGCATTCGGCGCCAGGATAGAATCGCCCTGGCCGTCAAATTTGATGTTTTGCCCGCCGCCATTGGGGTGCGTAGCCGGTTCAAATACCGGATTTCCTCCAATCACGCCGTGGTTGGCATACGGGGTAGCATCGTTGGCATTGCCTTCAAAAGGGTAATGCGCCACCAGGCCCGGTTCGCCGGTATCGATTTCTTTGTCGGTCGAAACAGTCAGTTCAGCAATCGCCGAATTGTTGCCGGCTTTGTCAAAGGCATAGACTTCAAAGGTGTACGGCGTTTCCGGGTCGAGTCCTGTCACCAAAACCGAAGTATTGGTGACGGTATCAAACAACACGCCGTCCACCAAAATCACATACCCTCTGACCCCGCGGTCGTCGGTGGAGGCTTGCCAGGACAACAACACCGAGTTGGCGCCCGTGGCAGCCATCAGGTTGCCGGGCACGGAGGGTGGTGTCACGTCGGGCGTGGCTTCTTCCAGCGTGGTGACGTCGAGCGTCGTAGGCAGCGACTCGTTGCCGGCAGCATCCACAGCACTCACGCCAAACGTAAACAAGGTTTGTGCGGTGAGCCCTGGCAGGTAGGCGCTCGTATTGCCGGTGCTCAGGATTTTGGCGCCGTTCTGGTACAAGTTGTAGGCGCTGACGCCCACGTTGTCGGTCGATGCCCACCAGGACAGGCCCACATTGTTGAATTCCACCGTAGCAGCCAGATTAAGCGGCGCCGTGGGGGCTTCTGCATCCGTCACAGCCGGCGGTGTGGCTTGCGCCGCATACAGGGCGGCGATTTCGGCGTCGCTCAGTGCTTTTTTATAAATCTGCACCTCGTCGAGCGAACAGTTGAAACAGTTGCCCTGGTCAATCGGGTTGTAGCCCATGCCCAGCGGTTTGGCGCTGCTGTTGAGGGCGCCGGTCACGGCCTTTTCGGCTTTGGCTACGCCATTGATAAAGATTTTGTCCTTGGCGCCATCGTGCACCAGGGCCACGTGTGTCCAGGCGCCTACGGGCAGGGCATTGCCGTCGCCGGCATCCATATCCGAAATACCGCTGGTGTTGTTGGTGGTCCACACCACTTTGCCGTGTGCCGGCAAGGAAATTTTCCAGCGTTCCTGCCAGCCGCCGTTCGACAGCAGGAAGGCTTCGCCGCTGGCGGGCAAGGCTTTCACATTGACCCAGAAACAAACGGTGGTGAAATCGGAATTCAACTGCGGCGAGTTGGCAGCCAGGATTTCATCGCTCACACCATTGAACGCGTAGGCTTGGTTGGCCTTGGCAAAACGGTCGTTGCCCAATTGGGCGCCCGATGCCTGCGCATGGTTGTGAAACGGGGTTTCGTCGTTGGCGTCGCCGTCGAAGGTGTAATTGGCCACCAGATCGTCCGGGATGTTGGGCGCAGCATTTTGCGCAGCGAACAAAGCCGCTACTTCCGGATCGCTGAGGGCGCGGTTGTACAGTTGAATATCGTCGAGGCTGCCTTTGAAATAATTGCCGGCGTCGATGGGGTTGTTGCCGATGCCGAGGGGCTGCTTGGTGCTGTTGAGTTTGCCCACCACGTCTTTGCTGTTGGCCAGCACGCCGTTGATGAAAATTTTGTCTTTCACCCCATCGTGCACCATCACCACGTGCCGCCATTGGCCGACAGGAAGTTCATTGCCGCCGCCGCTGTCCATGTCGGAAATGCCGGTGGCGTAGTTGGTCGTAAACACGGGTTTGCCGTGTCCGGGCAGTGAAATTTTCCAGCGTTCCTGCCAGCCGCCGTTCGACAGCAGGTAGGCCTCGCCACTCACGGGCAGTTCGTCGGGTTTCACCCAAAACGAAATAGTGGTGTAGTCCGAGTTGTACTGCACCGAATTGGCGGCCAGGAGCGAGTCGGCGCCTGAAAAATGATAGGCATTGGACGCGTAGTTGAACCGATCTATAGTCGGCTGGGCGCCACCTACGGCAGCATGGTTGCCGAACTGGGTGGCATCGTCGCCGTTGCCGGCAAATGAATAGGCTGCTACCAGATCGGTTGCTGTGCCCGGGAAGGTATTCTGCGCGACATACAAACTGCCCACTGCCGCATCATCCAGGGCAAAGTTGAACAGTTGAACATCGTCCAGCACACCGTCGAACCAGTTGCCGCCATCTACGGCGTTGTAGCCGATGCCCAGGGGTTTGGCGGTGCTGTTCATCGTACCGGCCACGGCTTTGCTGCTGGCCAGGGCGCCGTCGATGAAAATTTTGTCGTTGGTGCCGTCGTGTACCGCCACGATGTGCGACCAAACGCCCGGCTTCAACTCATGGCCGCCGCCGGCGTCCATATCGGAGATGCCACTGCTGTTGTTGGTAGTCCAAACCACTTTGCCATGGCTGGGCAGCGACATTTTGAACCGCTCCTGCCAGCCGCCAAACGACAGCAGGAAGGCCTCGCCGCTGACCGGCAAGGTATTGGGTTTTACCCAAAAACTAACAGTGGTGTAGGGTGAGTTCAGTTGGGCGGAGTTGCTGGCCGTCACTTCCGAGGAGATTCCGTTGAACCGGAATGCGTTGTTGCCATAGCCAAAACGGTCGGTGGTGGCTTGCACGTCCGTCGCTTGCGCGTGGTTGTGGAAAACGGTGGCGTCGAGGGCATTGTTCCGGAAACCATAGTCGGCTACCAGTGTTTGCGAAACGGAAGGCGCCGTGTTTTGAGCGGCATAAAAGGCGGCTATTTCTGTGGCATTCAGGGCGTTGTCAAAAATAACAACTTCGTCCAGGGCGCCTTTGAAATAATTGCCTTTGTCGATCGGGTTGTAGCCGATGCCCAGGGGCCGAGCAGTGCTGCTCATGGTGCCCGACACGTTTTTTTCGGCCACCTGAACA
The DNA here is from genome assembly GCA_020846655.1 of Saprospiraceae bacterium. GTDB lineage: Bacteria > Bacteroidota > Bacteroidia > Chitinophagales > Saprospiraceae > M3007. The sequence continues at coordinate 9,990 of JADLDL010000219.1, forward strand.
CCGTTGATGTAGATCAGGTCCTTCGTGCCATTGTGCACAAACGCCAGGTGTTTCCAGGCGCCCGGGCTGAGGGCGTTGGCGTCGCCGGCATCCATATCCGAGATGCCAGAACTGTTGTTGGTGGTCCAAACCAGTTTGCCGTGCGGTGGCAGCGAGATTTTCCAGCGTTCCTGCCAGCCGCCAAACGAGAGCAGGTAGGCTTCGCCCTGGATGGGCAATTCCGTCACCTTGATCCAAAAACAGACCGTGGTGTAGTCGGAATTCAGGGCCGCGGCATTGGGCGCCTGAATAAAACTTTGGGCGCCGTCAAACAGGAAGGCGGCATTGGCCCAGCCAAAGCGGTCTTGCGTAGGGGTGGCGCCATGCACGGTGGCGTGGTTGTTGGAGGCGGAAAAATCCTGGGCATTGCCGGTAAAGGAGTAATTGGCTACCGGGATTTGTGCCCATGCCCCTGCAGCGGCCAGGAGCCAAGCCAGGAGGAACAGAGGGATAGTGTGTAAACGCCGTTTCATATTCAATTGAGTTTAAATTTTTTGAAAAAATGCCGTTTGGTACTGATAGGAAACGATATAAAAACCTGGTTTCCAATGTTTAATGTTTATGTCAAATACAGCGCCCGGGCTGGCCGTCTCGCTGAACATGAGCCTGCCCAGCGGGTCTGAAACCGACAGGTTTGCCTCCGGGCCCCTGCCTTCCGGTACCTGAATGTGCAGGACCTCGGTGGCCGGATTGGGCCACATGCTGATGCGCATGTCAGGTTTCCCTGGAGCCTGTAGCCCCGTGGAGGAACTTTGGTACAAGTCGGCTACCGCATCCGGCGGCAAGGCCCGGTCAAAAATTTTCACCTCGTCGAGGGTGCCTTTGAAATTGTATTCGGTGTTGCCGGGCAACATTTGACCCATCAAAAAAGGCACAGCCGCCGGGCGAATTTTGCCGCTCAGGGGCCGGAAGGATTGCAGTTGCCCGTCCAGGTACAGGGCCATATGCGCGCCGTCGTAACTGACAGCGGTATGGTAAATGCTGTCTTTGGACAACAACACTTCCGAATCGAGGTCGCCAACTGCCGTGAGGCTATTGAGCGTCCAGCGGAGTTTCCGTTCGGGGGTAATCGAAATTTTCCAGCGGTTTTGCCAACTTCCGTGCGAGAGCAAGAACACCTCTCGGTCGGGCAAGGCCGTCGCTTTGAACCAACAACTGACCGTAATGGCGTCCTGGAAATTGAGCAGCGGCGCATTCGGCACGCTGATGTTGTCGTTGACTCCATCCAGTTGGGCGGCACGCGCCGGCTGCCCGAAAAAATCTGTTCCGATGAGGGCGCCGCCGCTGGCCTGGCCGTGCAACTGGTTGCCACTCACATCGTTGGCGTTGCCGGTGAAGGGGTAGTGGGCGATCAGGGTAGCCGGGGTGTTGTCAAAAAGTTTCACCCAAACCGAAGTGCTCGCGCTGGCCGACAGGCCTTTGTCGTCGCTCACCAGGACTTGAATCTGGTAAATGCCCTGGCTAGCCGGAGCCGTCCAGGAGACCGTGTTGCCGCCGCCGCTGAAACTGCCGCCCGTGGCTGTCCACTGAAAACTCAGGGGGTCCAGGTTCGGATCGCCCGCCAGGCAATGCAGGTCGAGGCTTCCGCCGGGCGCTACCACGGCTGCACTTTTTTCCAGCGCGGCGATTTGTGGCGCTTTGTTGATTTCCGGAACAGCCTGAAGTACGAGCATCGCCGTGTCACGGTTGCCCTCGGCGTCGGCTACGATCAAACTGATTTCGTAGTTGCCCGGTACGGCAGGCGCCTGCCAGATGGTGGTTGCGCCTGTGCCGCTGATGCTGCCGCCAGTGCTGCTCCAGATCCAGGTCAGGAGGGTGCCGGAGTCGGGGTCCTGTGCTTTTGCAAACAACGTGGTGTTTTGGCCAAATTCCACCTGAGACTCGGCTGCGGCAAGGGCCTGAATGCGTGGGCCGTAGGTGTACGCTTGGGCACTTTGGTTGAAATCCACCACCACGCCGTTGATGAGCAGTTTGTTCCGGTCGTAGGATTGGATGCCCCCGGCCGGTGTGATGCTCACGAGCAAGGCCTGGTCGGCCGGGATTGTCAGGTTGACCGTTCCACTGCCATCGTTTACCAAAAAGGTTTCCGACACCGCATCATACACGTCGGCGGGTGCATTGCCCAGGTCCAGTTCCACGATTTTGGCCTGCGGATACGGGTTGTACAGCAGGTAGGTAGGGTAGGCCGCCTGCTGGAAAAAATCCGTTTTTAATACATTGATTTTTAAAATCTTATCTACGTTGGTCTTCTCCAGCAGGGCGCCCAGGTACCCAATGGAGGAGGTCCCGTACAAGGCCAAGTTGGTGGCGGCCCAACCGGCTTTCAGGGCGTCGCCGGTAGAGTAGGGCGATTGGTTTTGCCATTTTTCGCGCAAGGCCTCGTAGCCGATTACCCGATCGGGATCATTAGCGTTCGACCAGGCGCTGGCGTCCTGCAGGCTGCCGGGCAGAAAACCCGGGTAAAACAAGCGGGTGGCGTTGGCCAGGTTGAGCACCCATTTGCCGATGGCCCGGGCAAAACGTTTGTCGTAGCGCAACATCGGCACGAGCATGGCGGCCTGCTGGACACCGTTCATTTGGAAGGCATAGTCGTTGCCATTGTCGTTGGCTTCGCCGATGAGGCCGCTCACATCAAACCCGCCCCAAGAGCCCACAATGGCGCCCCAACCCCGCAACGGCCCCCTGTCGAAGGACCAGTTGACCATTTTTTCCACGTCGTAGCGGGTGCCCAGTTCGGCGTTCATACGCGCTGCGGTGTAGATGCCGTAGGGCAATTGGAGTTCGTAGGATGGGTTGGTGTCCCATTCGTTCAGAAACTCCAGGCTCCACTCGGCCCCTTGGAGGTAGGCGGGGTTGCCGCTGTGCCGGTAGGCGTTGTACAACACCCAGGCGTAGGCGCCCGCTGCTTCCGGCTCTTTGACGCCGTTGGCGTTGGGCTGCATGGTTTTGAAATTGAAGGCCCGATAGTTCATGTTGGCTTTTTGCCAGGGGGTAGCGGAGCCGCCGAGTGCTTGTACCGAGGCTAAAAATCGGTCGGCGACCGCCAGAAATTGGAAATCGGCGGCACCGCCGGCGTCCGGATACAGGTCGTACAATTGGTAGAAATAGACATTGGGCATGAGGTCGTACCACCAATCGCCGCCGCTACCGCCGCTGCGGTTGTTCAGGTAGATGCCTTCGCCGTTGTTGGCGTTGAAAAAATCCTGACTCATGAGCAGCCAGTTCTCGCCGAATTGGTCCGACTTGTCGGCCCCGGCCAGGGTAGCGCCCACGAGGGAGGGCAACACGTTGATGGCTTCGTTGCCCTGTGGGGTATTGGTGCCCACGTAAGTATGCAAACCGAAACTTTTGTTTTGGGGATAGTTGAGGCCACTGGGCTGGATATAGACCAGCGGCAGGTATTGACCGGTTTTTTGCAGGTCATACACAAAGGAATCGTAGCGCAGGGCGACCTGCCGCCAGTCACGCACGTTGTAGGGCGCCGGCTGATTGAGCATCAACTCCACCCGGGGGATATGGATCTGTGGTACCTGAGCGGCAAGAGAAAAGGCTGCCAATACCAGTACGACAGGTATTGTTTTTTGTAAAAAATGCATGTAAAATATTGATTAATAATAAAATAGGCAACATTGGCAATTGCCATTATGCTTGCCTTCAGGCGCTAATGGAGCACCTGAACCGATTAGTACCCCGGGTTTTGCAACAAGGCCGGGTTCAGGTCCAATTCCTGTTGGGGCAGGGGAAATACTTCGTGTTTGCCGACTTTGAAATCGGGCAATTTTTGCGCAGCCAGGCCCCAACGCACCAGGTCGAAATAGCGGTGCATCTCAAAGCCCAACTCTACCTGCCGCTCGTGCCGGACGGCGTCGATCATGGCTTGCTGGTCGGCAACCACTACGGGCGGGAGTGCTGTGGCCGGGTCAGTGGCCTGTGCGCGGGCACGGGCGCGCACCAGTTCGAGTGGCGCTTGTGCTTCGGCCACGCGGTTCAGCATGGCCAGGGCTTCGGCTTCCCAGAGCAACACCTCGGCATAGCGAATGGCGGTGTAATTGATGTCGCCGTCGGCTTTCTGGGTGGCACTGCTGTCGGTTTGCAGGTACTTGCGCGGACTGAATTTGGTGGAGGAAAAAGAGTTTTTGTAAATCAAGCCAAAGTAATTCTCGTTGTTGCTGGCTACCGTAAACTGCCGGCGCGGGTCGCCGGGCTCAAAGGTGCTTACATATTCCGGGGTCACTTCGGCAAAGCCATAGCCGCCGCCAAATTTCTTGGATGCCCACCACTGGTTCAGCGAATTGCCCACACCGAGTTCGAGGTTGGCGTGCTGGATTTCCCAGACGGATTCGCTGTTGTTTTGCGTCAGTTCGCGAAAATTATCCTCGTAGTCGGCCATCAGGGCGTACATATTTAGGGCTTTTACCTGGCTCACATAGCCCAGCACCTGTTCCCAGGTTTGTTGGTACAAACTGGTTTTGGCGGCCAGGGCCAGAGCGGCGCCCCGGGTAGCGCGGCCCACATCGGCTGCCGGGTGCTGCAACGGCAACAGGGCCGCAGCGGTTTCGCAGTCGGCGATGACCTGCCGGAATACCTCGCTGCGGGGCGTTTTGGGCACTTTCAGTTCGTCGGGTGGCGTCAATTTTACCAAAAGCGGCACGTCGCCGAAGGTTTGCGCCAGCAAATAATAATACCAGGCCCGCAGGAAATAGGCTTCGCCCAGCAGCCGGCTTTTCAAGGTTTCATCCATGACAATGGCCGGCACTTTGTCGAGCACCGTGTTGCATTGGGTGATGCCTTTGTAGTTCAGCACCCAAAAATCATTGAACTCCTGGGTGCGGGGCGTGAAGGTGAAAAAATCAAGTTCGGTGAGCCCGGGCCTCGACCCGTCGCCGCCCACCACGGCCTCGTCGGAGCACAATTCGGCGAAGCCCCAATAAAAATTGTTGTTGCTGTTGCTGATGGGCAAGGCGCCGTACGCGGCATTTACGGCCTGCACGGCATCGCCTGCCGTTTGAAAAAAGGAACCCGCGTCGAGGGTACCGAGGGGCTCTTTGTTGAGAATGCCTTCGCAGGATACCAGCGCCAGGGCGCTGCACAAAAGAAAGTATGTTGCTTTTTTCATAGTTGTATACTTCAAAAGTCCAGGTTCGCGCCTAAAATGAAGGTGCGGGGCGCTGGCACGGTGCCCCAGTCGATGCCGACGGCGAGGTCGGAAGACACGTTGATACCACGGGTGTCGTTGGTGTTGGCTTGTATTTCGGGGTCGAGGCCCGGGTAGCGGGTGAAGGTGAAGGCGTTTTGCGCGGTGACGTAAACGCGCAGGTTCCGAATGCTCTCCGACCGGATGAGGCTTTTAAAAGTATAGCCGAGGGTAATGTTCCGGATGCGGAAATAGGAGCCGTCTTCGAGCCAGCGCGTGGAGATGCGCCGGTTGCCGTTGCGGTCGTCCAGGCTGACTTTCGGAATGTCGGTGCTGGTGTTGCCGGGCGTCCAGCGGTTGAGGATATCGCGGTACGAATTGAAGCCGCGCGACTGGGTTTCATAGGCAAAATTGCCGTAGAGAAAATAGACATCGTTGCCCTGCACCCCTTGTCCCAAAATGGACAAATCGAGGTTTTTCCAATTCATTCCTAGGTTGATGCCGTAGATAAAATCGGGGAACGGACTGCCGAAATGGTCCCGGTCCTTGTCGTTGATGACGTTGTCGCCGTTGAGGTCGGCAAAACGAACATCGCCGGGACGGGTATCGTCCGTTTGGTAGGGCGCGGCGTCAATTTCAGCCTGACTTTGGAAAATGCCCGCCATTTTGTACAGAAAAAATGACCCGACGGGGTAGCCCGGCTCGGTTTTGGTAATGGGCCCGTCGGACAAGCCAAACCCGCCGAGGATGGGCTCGCTGCCGGCTACAGACAGTACCTTGTTGCGCACCGAAGAAATATTGCCGCCGATGCTGTAACTGAATTCGCCGATCCGGTTTTTGAAAATAATACCGAGTTCGAGGCCTTTGTTTTCCACTTCGCCGGCATTGACGAAAGGCGGTGAGGTGGCGCCGCCGGCTTGCGGTACCGGCACTCGCACGAGGATGTCGTTGGTGACTTTGCGGTAATAATCGGCGATAAACGACAGGCGGTCTTCCCAGATGCTGAAATCCAGCCCAATGTCGAGTTGGGTGCTGGTCTCCCATTTGATGTTGCTGTTGCCGGTTTCCAGTACTTGGGCGCCGGTCACGATTTTGTCGCCGAACACATACACGCGCTGGCCGGTGCCCACCAGCGAACTGTAGGGGTAAATGCCGATTTCCTGGTTGCCGAGCCGGCCCCAACTGGCGCGCAGTTTCAGCATGGAAACGAATTGGAGCGGCTCAAAAAACGCTTCGTTTGAAATGTTCCAGGCGGCCGACACGGAAGGAAATACGCCGAAACGGTTGTTGGCGCCAAAGCGGGAGGAGCCGTCGCGCCGGATGGAAGCACCCAGCACGTAGCGGTTGTCGAAGGAATAACTGGCTTGCGCAAAATAGGAGAGCAAAGCCCACTCGGTGACGATACCCGAGGCGCCGATGTTTTTGATATCGATCGGAACGCTGTTGTTCAGGTAGCGAAACAAGGGGTCCGTGCGGGTAAAATTGTTGGCTGAAGCGCCCAGGTAGTTGGTCTGGTTTTGAATGGCCTCCATGCCCAACAGGGCCGAAACGCGCGAACGCCCAAACGTGCGCTGCAAGTCCAGCGTGTTGTTCCACACCAGGTTTTGGTCGAACACCCGTCCTTCGTTGAGCGAAGAAGGGTCGTAAATGGCCTGCGAGAGCCGTTGTTTGAACAGTTTTTCATTTTCAAACAAAAAATCGCCGCCCAGGGTGGTGCGCAGTTTCAAGCCTTGCAGCAGGGTAAGTTCGGCAAAGAGGCTGCCAAACATGCGGTAGCGTTGGAGGGTCCAATCGGTGGCGTCGATAAAGGCGAGAGGGTTGGCGTTCCCGTCGCCGTACAGCAAAGGGTCGCCCAATTCGGAGGATACGTTGTAGTACGAGCCGTCGGGTTTGCGCACCGGGAACACCGGCGCGGCGATGAGGGCATAGCGGATGCCGCTGAGTTCGTTGCCGGCGCCAAAACCGTCGCCCGAACTGTTGATGACCTTCCGGTCGGTGAAGGAAAAGGAAATGTTGTTGCCTACTTTGAAGCGTTTGTTGCCGAGTTCGCCGTTGAAGCGCAGGCCGTATTTTTTAAAACCCTGTCCCCGGAAGGTGCCTTGCTGGTCGAGGTACTCGGCCTGGATAAAATAGCTGCTGGTTTCGCTGCCGCCGGTGGCGCTCAGGCTGTAGCGTTGGAACGGCGCTGTGCGGAAGACCTGGTTGAGCCAGTCGACATCCGGCAGCGAGTCCAGTAAGGCGAGGTCGAAGGTATCGAGTTGCCGGGCCGGATCGCGCAGCGTGTTGGCGTTGTTGATAGCTTCGTTGCGGATGTTCAGGTATTCGGCGGCGTTGAGCAGTTCGGGCAGGCGGTAGGCTTCCGAAACGCCGGCGGCAGTGTTGAAACTGAATCGAGGCGTGCCGGCTTTGCCTCTTTTGGTCGTGATGACGATGACGCCGTTGGCGGCGCGGGCGCCGTAAATGGCTGCAGCGGCGCCGTCTTTGAGCACCTCGATGGATTCTATGTCGTTGGTTGAGAACATGTTGATGTTCCCGGTGGTGGGCACGCCGTCGATGATAAACAAGGGGTTGTTGTTGCCCAGGGTGCCGGCCCCCCGGATGCGCACGGCAATGTCGTCGCCCGGTGCGCCGGTGGTTTGGGTGACCTGCACCCCCGGGGCTTGCCCCTGCAAGGCCTGGTCGATGCCGGAAACGGCGAGTTTTTCCAAATCTTTGCCCTTGATCGAGGCAATAGCCGAGGTGACGTCGGCGCGAATTTCTTTTTTGTAACCGGTGACCACCACGCTTTGCAGCACCTGGCTGCCAGCGCCCAGCACGACATCCAGTACGGTGCGGTCTAGCAGGGGAATTTCCTGTTTGTCGAAACCGACATAACTAAACAGCAGTGTGGCGCCGGCACTCACCTGGAGGCGATAGGCGCCGGTGGCGTCGGTAGCCGTGCCGTTGGACGTGCCTTTTTCCTGTACGCTGACGCCGATCAGGGGCTGCTGGTCTTCGGCAGAGCGCACCGTGCCGGTTACGGCAATTTGCTGCGCCAGGCCAGGGCTATTGGCCAAGGTCCAAAAAAAGCACAGCGCCAACACCCGCACAGACACCCATTGAACAGAAAGAACACGGCCCATTGGCCCCTTTGCTACTTGTTTCATGCTTACCCAATTTGAAGACCACCGAATTCCGGAACAAATGTTCGTATCAGCAAAAGTGGACCTTTATCAAAAGGGTATCTGATACTTTAATGCAAATACATGGTACTTTTGTGAAACACTAGTTGGTGCCTGCGTTCCATTCAAAAATTAAATTTTAAAAATGAATATCTACCGGGAGATTACCCCTCTGAAAGAACCGGATGTTTTTGTGATCCTGGATTCCTGCAACAACGGGTTTGATTACCCCATTCACAACCACCCGGAATTTGAACTGAACCTGGTGGCCGGCATTTCAGGCACCCGGATCGTAGGCGATTCCACAGAACGCTACAGCGAAATGGATTTGGTGTTGCTGGGGCCATACCTGTACCACAAATGGGATGGCGACGAAGAACACCAGCGGCAAGGCAGACCCTACCGCGTCATCACCATACAATTCGGCATGGACCTGTTCAGCGCCCATCTATTTCAAAAAGAGCGGTTTTATAAAATTCGGAAACTGCTCGAAGATTCGGCGCGGGGCATCAAATTTCACGGCAAAACCTTCGAAGAAGCCATGAAAATGATGATCAGCCTTACCCAAGACAACGGCTTTGCCAGCATCATTGAATTTATGCAACTCCTGGATTTGCTCTCGCAATCCACCGAAACGACCTACCTCGTGAGTGAGGGATTTATGCCGCAGGCCCTCAAGTCCGATAGCCGCCGCATCCAACTCGTGTACAACTACATCTTAAAAAACTTTGCGGATCATTCGATCAAAATTGGCGATGTGGCCTCCTGGGTGAACATGAGCACCTCAGCCTTCAGCCATTTTTTTCAGAAATACAACAACAAGAGTTTTACCCAATTTTTGCTGGACGTGCGGATCGGCCATGCTTGCAAACGCCTGTTGAGCACCGACGAAACCGTCAACCAGATCGGGTACAGCGCCGGCTTCAACAACATCGCCAATTTCAACCGGCTGTTCAAAAAGTACCGCTCCTGCACGCCCACAGAATACCGCCGGCGCTACAAGGAGAAAAATGAGTTCGACTGGGCCAACCAAATTACGCCCTGGCAGTTTTTGCCGCAGCAATCCGGCAACGGCGAAGTGTTGCGGCCGGCGCAGTATGCCACGCGCTTGATTCACCTGTGAGCCGGCGCGTTTTTACTCGGCCTTCAAGGCCTCGGTCAACTTCATGCGCCAGATTTGCCAAACCTTGATGCCCAGTGTCGCCAGGATCACCACAATCAGACAAGTGGATGAAAAAAAGAGCACCGACAGCGGGATACCTGCGTGAATTTTGTAGATGCTGTTCATCATAGCCAGCGCAAAAAAACGTCCCATCCAGGCGCCGGCCAGCAAGGAAATCAGGAGAACCAGCAGGTAGTTGCGGTTGAGTTGGAACGAAATATGGCCCGAAGTGGCGCCCAGTACCCGCCGAATAGCCAGGGCGCGAAACTGCTTGAGGGCATTGAGTGAAACGATGGCAAACAAACCGCTGATGGTCAGTAGCAAAATGACGATACTGAACACCAGCATCGAGCCGGCAATGTTATCCGACACCTCAATGGCTTCGGCCACGACCTGATTTTGATAAAATCCGTTGAAGGGTTTGTAGGGGAACAATTGTTTCCAACTGCGTTCCAGGTCGCCAAACACGGCGTGCAGGTCTTCCGGTTTGGTTTTTACGATACAGAACCGGTATTGTTCTTCGGGCACCAAATGCACCACCACAGGCGTCATAGGGTCGAAGGGCGAATCGATCATAAAATCATGGACCACCCCAACGATTCGGTACATGCCGGAGTCCAGTTGCAGCGTCTGCCCCAGCATGTCCTGGCCACCGCCGACTTCGCGCACGAAAGTTTCGTTGACCAAAATATCGGGGCTGGTGCCGGATTCGGAAGAACGGCTGAAGCCTTCGCCGGCTTTCATTTCCATCTCTACCAGGGGCAGGTATTCTTTGCCGGCTTCCAGCCAGCGGGTCTCCTGAGTGACGCCCTGGTGCTCAAATTCGACCTGCCGGAAACTGAACCCAATGTGGTGCCGGGTGCCGGCGCTCGCTTCGATCTTTGGATTTTGCCGGATCACATCCTGAAAAGCCCGGAACGACTGCATGTCGGGCAGTTCCACACCCAGCAGCGACTCCCGGTTGTAGCCGACATCAGCATGGCGTTGCACCGAGGCATTGTGGGCAAAACCAAAGCCCACCACCAGTGCCGCCACCGAAATAGCGATTTGCATGCCCAGCATAAGCCTGGAGAAAAGGCTGGCGCCGCCAAAGCGCAGGCTGCCGCGAAAAATACTGGTGGGGTTAAATCGGCTGATGTAAAAGGCCGGATAGGCGCCCGCCAGCAGGGTAGTGCCAAAGAGGGTGACCAACAGGAAAATCAAAATGGCGGGGTTGTTGGCAAAGGCAATTTTTAGATCCAGTTGCTTCCAGGTAGCGCTATACCAGTCTGTGATGGGGTACACCAGAAATATACCCAGCAGCACGGCGGCGAGGCAAATCAGAAAGGCTTCCGCCAACAACTGCCGCATCAACTGGCCACTGGTGCCGCCCATGACCTTCCGGACGCCCATTTCGCGCAGGCGCCGGTTGCCAATAGCGATCGTGGTGTTGGCAAAATTCAGGCAAGCCGTTAGCAGCAACATGAGCGCTACGGTGATATTGCCCCAGACGGCTGCCGGCGGAACGCCACTCCACAAATTGTTCCAGCGCAACGAGCGCGATTCCAGGGCCATTTGCGCCAAGGCCCCCAGGCGGTAGCGCTCTACCTGCCAGGTGGCATTGGCCTGGGTTTGCGGCGCGTCGTAGGCTTGCAGGGCAGATTCCACGGCTGCCACCCCAGTACCGGGTTTTAAGCGGAGGAAGGTGGCATCTACAAACCAGCGCCAGGAGTCGTACACCACAGGCTTGTCGCCCTGCAACTGGTTGTCCAGGTGGGTCAGGAAATCAAACCGCAGGCTCGAGTTTTTCGGACAGTTTTTTAATACCCCCGACACGGTCATGGCCTTGGGCGCCGGTTCATCGGCATACAAGGTAATGGCCTGGCCGATCGGGTTTTCCGTTCCAAAGTACTTTTGCGCCATTTCCTCGGTGATGAGCAAGGCATTCCGGTCGGCCAGCCGGGCTTGACCGGCCAGCAGCGGGAACTCGAACAGGTCCAGAAAATTCTCGTCCACAAAATGGACCTGCTGGGCAAATACATGTTCATCGCGTTTGACAGTCAGCCCGCGAGAATCAATCCGGGTAGCTGCCTCCACGCCGGCAATTTGCCCCGGCGCCACTTGTGCCAGGGTAGCCGGGGAGGTACCGTGCGGCTGGTGGTTGCTTTGCCGGTAGGCCTCCACCCGGTACATCCGCGCCTGATCCGGATGCCATTGGTCAAAACTGTGGGCATACTGGTAGTTGGTGTACGACAGCAGGCAAAAGGCCAGCGCCAGTCCCAGCCCTAAAATATTGATGAGCAAATAGGCGCGGTTTTGGCGAAAATGCCGGAGCGCGATTTTTACGTAGTTTTGAAGCATAGCACCTGGATGTTAAGCGTGCTGAATATTATTCGCTGCGCAAACTTTTCACCGGATTGGCGATAGCGGCCCGCAACGCATGGTAACTGGTGGTCAAAAACGTGAGCAGCGCCACGCCGAAAAACGCCAGGCCATATACCGAGTAGTTCATTTCGGTGTGGTAAGCGAAGGTGCCGAGCCATTTTCGCATAAAAAACCAGGCGATCAGGAAGGCCGGGACGGCCGCAATCAGTACCAGAAACACAAAATTGCGGGTCAGCAAATACACAATGTCGCCCGTAGCAGCACCCAGCACCCGGCGAACACCGATCTCCTTGGTGCGCTGTTCGGCCGTAAAGGAGGCCAGGCCCAGCAGGCCCAGACAAGCCACTACGATCATCAGTACGCTGAAAAGGGTGAAAATTTTGGCTCGGATTTGATCGGCCTGGTACAATTCCATAAACGCAGCGTCCACAAAATCATACTCAAACGGGGTGTTGGGAAACACTTCCCGCCAGGTATTCTCCACAAATTGAACCGTGGCAGTCAGATCCTCCGCATTTTTTGGTTGTATGCGGGCATGCACGACCGGATTGTTGAAGGATGGGTAGAACAAGAGCGACGAAATGGGCTCGTACAGCGATTTCTGGTGAAAATCTTTGACCACACCAACTACTTGTACAAACGGCAGGGTATCGTTGGTGCCAAACTGGAAACGGCGGCCAATGGGATCTTTCCAGCCCAGGCGCTTGACCATAGCCTCATTGACCAGCACCGCCTTCGTGCTGTCGGTTTTGTAATCAAAACTAAAATTCCGGCCAGTTGCCATTTTGGCGCCCAACGTCGGGAAAAAGTCATAATCCACCCCGTACAGGTCCACGCCATATTGCTCCATCCGGCCTTCCGAATTTTCGGCATTGATCAGGTTTTTTCCATAGCCTTCGCCCGGGGTCGTGGAGCTGGTTCCGATACTGGTGATTTTGGGGTTTTGCAGGAGTTTTTCGCGCAATACGGTGTATTTTTCCTGGGCTTGCGGGCTTTCCAGCGTAAACTTTATCACATTTTCCTTATCAAAACCCAAATTTTTGGTGCGCAGGTAGTTCATTTGATCGTAAATGATTCCCGTGCCGATGAGCATAAAAATGGTGATGGCAAATTGTACAATCACCAGTGTTTTGCGCAGCATAGGGTTGCCGGAGCCTTTGCCCAGCGCACCTTTCAGCACTTTGATCGGCTCAAAGGCCGAGAGGTAAAATGCCGGATAACTGCCCCCCATGACTCCTGTGAGCAAGGCCGCAAACAAGGCGCCCAACAGCACCTGGGGCGTCCAAAGCAAGTCACGGGTCAGCGTGACGTCGAAGGCCTTGTTGAACACCGGCAGCAGCAACAGCACCAGCAAAAAACTCAGCGCCAACGAAACAAGGGTGAACAGCAGCGATTCGGACAGGAACTGCCACACCAGTTGGCGCCGCTCGGAGCCCAACACCTTGCGTACGCCAACTTCCATTGCGCGGCGGGTGGCGCGGGCCGTAGCCAGGTTCATATAGTTGATGCAGGCAATAAGCAGCATAAACAAGGCCACTGCGCTAAAAATATACAAAAAGCCGGCTTCCCCGGAAGGCTCCGGCTCGCCTTCAAACGTAGCATTCAGGTGGATCGTTTTCAGCGGCAAGAGCTCGTACTTTACCTGTATGTTGAACTGGTCGAAAATGACGGCTACATACTTTTGAATCACGCCGGGCCATTTCGCCGCGAACGCCTGTGGGTCGGCGCCTTCGCGGAGCAGCACGTAGGAAAAAATACCGAAGCCGCCCCAGGAGTTTGAATTGGGGCGCATAAAGTCCGGATTGGAATTGGCAGAAAGCATGACCGTGGCGATCAGGTGCGAATACGCCGGCATGTCGCGGTACACGCCAGTAACTTTGTATTCCTTACCGCTGGGCGTTTTCAGCACCTCTCCGATGGGGTTTTTATTGCCGAAGATGCGTTCCGCCACGGAGCTGCACAAGGCCATGGAAAAGGGCTCCCGAAGCGCCGTTTTGGCATCGCCTTGGAGAAAATCAAAACTGAACACGTCGCAAACCGTCGAGTCGACGAGAAACACCTTTTCCTCAAAAAAAAACTTGTCTTTGTACTCCAGCCGGGTGCGGCCATTGGGCACAAACCGAACATACTCCTCCACCTCCGGAAAATCCTGCCGCAATTGCATGGCCAGGGGATTCTGCGTGACGGCCCAGCGAAAATGGTTGTCGGGCTCAGTGATGTCGGATGAAATGCGGTAGATCCGGTCTGCCTTGGCGTGGTACGCGTCGAAGCGCGTTTCCTCGGTCAGGTACAGCAGAATGAACAGGGTGGCGGCAATGCCGATGGTCAACCCGACTACATTCAGAACGGTATAGCCCGGGTTCAGGCGAAAGTTACGCAGGGTAATTTTCAGGTAATTGCTTAACATCATAGCTATAGTTGTTGCGGGTACACGCTTCAAGGTCTGTGCCAGTGTTGCAAGGGACTGAAAGCCAGTTAGATAAGAGCGGACAGGTGCTCCACTGGTGTTCATTTTTGAACAGCGTTTGTTTCAGAAACGAACAACGGACGGTGGTGCAAAGCCCTCTACTTCAGGGCTTGCAAAAAGGTTTCGCGGTACTGGCCGCCTACCGGGAGTTCTTTTTGGCCCACATCCACCAACTGCGGGGTATAGGCCTTGATTTTGTCTATCCGGACCAAGTACGAGCGGTGTATGCGCACAAATGCCTCGGCCGGCAACTCCCTGGCCAGTTCGCCCAGTTTCTGGTACGTGACCACCGAGCCGCCATGTTGAAGAAAAATGCGGACGTAGTTGCTCAGGCTTTCGACATAGCAAATCTCGTCGAGGTACACCTGCACCATTTTTTGTGCCGACTTGAAATACAAAAAGCGCCGGGCAAGTGGGGGCACGGCATCGCCCAATGCGGGCTTGGGTGCGGCTTTTTGGATGGCTTTTAAAAAACGCTCGAAGGAAACCGGCTTCAGCAGGTAATCGACCACGTCGAACTCATACCCCTCCAGGGCATACTCGCGGTAGGCGGTCGTCAGGATCACTTTGGGGCGCTGTTGCAGGCTTTGGAGCAGGGACAAGCCGGTCATGCCGGGCATTTCGATATCGAGCAGGAGCAAATCTACCGGCAGGCGCTGCAGGGTATTGTAGGCTTCAATACCATTCCGGCAACTGCCGGCGAGTTCCAGACCCTCGATCTGGCGGATATATTTTTCCAGAATACCAATGGCAATGGGTTCGTCGTCGACAATCAGAATCTTCATGCGCGCTTGATTTTCAAATGAATATAAAAAAAATCGGCCTGGTTGTCCACCTGTAGACTGTATTGCCCGGGAAAGAGCAGGTCGAGCCGGCGCCGCACATTTTCCAACCCGATGCCAGAATTGGGCGCCCCCGGCCGGCCGGCATCGCGGTTGTTTTTTACCCAAAATTCCAGCTGCTCCGGCTGCGCATTCAGGTTGATTTCCAGGTCCAGGAGCCCCTGCGCCGAGCCGCCGTGTTTGAAGGCATTTTCCACAAAAGGCACCAGCAACAAGGGCGGCATGCGCCAGTGCTCCGGCTGTCCTTGGCGCTCCATACGGATACTCAGGTGATCGCCCCAACGGAGGGATTCCAGGGCAATCAAGTCGTTCAGAATGTCCAGTTCCCGCTCCAGCGGCAATTCCGGCGCTTTGGCTTCGTGCAGGATGTAGCTCATGATACCCGAGAGTTGGAGCAAGAGGCCCGGCATGCGGTCGGAGCGGTCCAGCGCCAATCCGTAGAGGTTGTTCTGGGTATTGAATAAAAAATGCGGGTTCAGTTGGGTTTTCAGGTATTGCAGTTCGGTTTCCACCTGGTGGCGCCGCAGCGCCTCGGAGGTGTTTTTTTCCGTAAAATAATGCCGAACCAACTGGATTGCACCGGTAAACACCACCACCGGCAGGCAACCCGCTGCGTATTGCAGCAAGCCGGAAAGCCGGATCCAGGTGCTGAAATGGTCCCTGGACAACAACAATTCCTGCGGCCGGGCCAGGTACTGGTCCAGCCAGCCGTAGTGCAATACCGAAACCAGCGCCAGCACCAGCAGCATCGCCAAGCCGTATGCCCACCACTTGCGCTGAAACAACAACCGGGGCATCAGGAGGTACAAATTCAGGTACACGGCGATCAGTTTGCCGGGCAGTTTCCACAGTTCCACGTGCAAAGCCTGGTAGAAATTTTCGGGCGAGACCACCCGCGTGATGACTTCCCGGCCGGTTTCTGGCGAAATGGTGATGTTTTCCATTTCATAAAAATTCATAAACACCAGGCCCTGGCTGAGCAAATACAACAGCCAGAACAGCAGGTGCAACAACAGCAGTTTTACCGGAATACGCATGGCTTCAAAGGTCCGGCTTTCAGCGTTTTTCCGGCAGGGAATTATCCGAAACCCCGGATTCTTCATGCCAATTGTACTTCGCATAAGGTACGGGCACTTTCGCCACGGAAACAAGGGGCTTCACCACAAGTTCCGGCGCCGACTGCCGGCGCGGCGTTCCTTTGTTCAAAAAATTCAGGATTATGAAACAGTACTTGTTGATGGTATTTTTTGTCGGTTTGCTGGGAGCAAGCCTTGCCCAACCCGCCATACCCGAGTCGCGCTGGGCGCAAATGCGGGAGTATGTAGCGGCGCAACCGGATTTTTCCGGCGTCCTGCTGGTGGCCTCCGGCGGCCAAACGCGCATCCTCCAGGGCTATGGCCTGGCAGACCGGGCCAAGGCAACGCCCGTCACCGGCCAAACCCTGTTTGACATCGGCAGCATCACCAAATCCTTTACCGCCACGGCCATCCTCAAACTGATGGAAGCCGGCAAATTGAAGCCGGAAGACCCGTTGTCGCGCTTTTTTGCGGATGTGCCAGCCGATAAAAAGGACATTACCCTGCACCAGTTGCTCACCCATTCGGCCGGACTGCCCGATGCGATCGGCAGGGATTATGCCGAAATCACAGCGGAGGCCTTTCTCACACAAACCTGGGCCGAGCCGCTGGCTTTTGCCCCGGGCAAAGGCTACCAGTATTCCAACGTGGGCTATTCCATCCTGGGCATTCTGCTGGAACGCCTGAGCGGGCAACGCTACGGCGATTTTTTGCGCGAGCAGGTTTTTCAGCCGGCGGGCATGCGCACTGCGGGCTACCAGGCGCCGGCGGCGAAAGACCAAACCGTGGCGCATGGCTATCGGCGTGACGGCGAGGACTGGGGCCGACCGACCGACAAAAAATGGGATGGTGCCGAACCCTACTGGCACCTGAAAGCCAATGGTGGCCTGCTGATGAGCGGGACGGATCTGTTCAACTGGTACCTGGCGCTGCGCCACCACAAGGTGTTGAAACCGGAATCGCTGCGGCTCCAAACGTCTCCGCATGTGGACGAAGGCGGCGGGCAGTCCTACTATGGCTATGGCCTGGTCAATTCGGACGAGGGCCAATGCATCCAGCACAACGGCGGCAATGGCATTTTTAAGGCGGATTTCAAATGGTTTCCCGGCCAGGATGCTGTCATTTTTGCAGCCACCGGCGATGCCAATGTGCGTTTGTTTGCCATAACGAATGTTTTGAAACAAATCCTCCTGACCGGCAAGGTGCCGGTGCAGATCGATTGGAAGCCGGTGGATTTGCAGCGTTTTCCAGCGAACAGCCGCGAACAAACAGCGAAAGCCCTGATGCAAACCCTGGAGCATTTTTCGACAGCGTCGGCGGATACTTTTTTGGAAAAATATTGCACGACGGGGTTCCTGACCCGAAACGACAAGGCCCAGTTGGTTCAGTTTTTTGAAATGATGTCGAACGATGCGCACTGGGATGCGCTTGATGCTTTGATGGAAACAGAGCATCAATTGCTGCTGGTGGCAAAAGCAAAAGGCGGTGGCAAGTTGAAATTGACGATGATTTTTGAAGGTGATAAAATGGATAAAATGCAGGCGGAGTTAGAATAAGAGCCAATCCGCAGGACAGGCGTCCGGGCCGGGCATTTTTTGGGCCTGCGAGCGAAAAGGATGTTTGTACCTTTGGCGCGCATCAAACCAAAAACATATGCAATCGAACGAGACCGGGCGCCTGTCTTCTGCTTCCAAGTTTATGCTCCTGACGGTTATTGTGACCGTTGTTGCGCTCTTCCTGACCTATGCCCAAACCTCCGGGCTGGTTCCAATGCCCGCCCTGGCTTCGGCTATTGGCCGCTGGCTGGCCATCGGCTTGCTGAGTTACGCGTGCTGGAAACGCAAAAGCCTGACCACCTGGATTTTGTTCAGTATGGTGATTGGGGCCGAGTTTGGTTACGATTTTCCGGGCATTGCTCAGGAAATGAAAATCGTCAGCAAGGTCTTTCTCAAACTGATCAAAACCATCATTGCGCCGTTGATCTTCGGCACCCTGGTGGTGGGCATTGCCGGGCATTCGGATTTGAAACAAGTGGGGCGGATGGGTTGGAAATCCATCCTGTATTTTGAAGTGGCCACTACGATTGCCTTGTTCATCGGTTTGATCGCCATCAACATCAGCCAGGCCGGCGTGGGCATCAACCTGCCGCCGACGACCAGCACAGAAACCCTGGAGGTGCCGCCGCCGATGGGCTGGCAGGAGACCGTGCTGCATATTTTCCCGGAAAACATCGCCAAGTCAATCGCCGACGGGCAGGTGCTGCAAATCGTGGTGTTCAGCATCCTGTTTGCCATAGGCTTGGCGCTGACCAAAGAGCCCCACAAAAGCACCATGCTGGGCTTTGCCGAAGGCCTGACCGAGGTGATGTTCAAGTTCACGGGCATCGTGATGTACTTCGCACCCTTTGCAGTAGGCGCCGCTATTGCCTACACAGTGGGGCATATGGGTTTTGGCATTTTGATCAATTTATTCAAACTATTAGCCACGCTCTATGTGGCGCTCATAGCCTTTGTGCTGCTGGTTTTCCTGCCGGTGGCCTTGTGGATCAAACTGCCCATCCGCAAATTCATCAATGCCGTGGCGGAACCTGCGGCTATTGCGTTCTCGACCACCAGTTCGGAAGCCGCCTTGCCCAAGGCGCTGCAAGCGATGGAAAAATTCGGCGTCCCCCGCAAAGTGGCTGCCTTTGTGTTGCCGGCTGGGTACAGTTTCAACCTCGATGGCTCCACCCTCTATCTGTCTTTGGCCACCGTTTTTGTGGCGCAAGCAGCGGGCATTCATCTCGATATTGGTCAGCAAATCCTCATTCTGCTCACTTTGATGCTCACTACCAAAGGCATTGCCGGCGTGCCCCGCGCATCGCTGGTCATTCTGATGGCCACCGCCACCTCCTTTGGCTTGCCGGTAGAACCCATTTTTATCATCCTCGGTATCGACGAATTGATGGACATGGCCCGTACCACAGTGAACCTGGTAGGCAATTGCCTGGCCTCCTGTGTTATCGCCAAATGGGAAGGCGAAGCCAATTTTGACGGCGCTGAAGGGGAGTAGGGTTGGATATTGGGATATTCGATATTCGATATTTTTCTAAATATCAACGGTTTATGAGAAATATCCCAATATCCCAATATCCAACCCTACTCCCCGCGCAGGGCGTGCACCGGGTGTGCCAGCGCTGCTTTTATGCTTTGGGCGCAGACCGACAGCACCGTAGCGCCGATAGCAGCGCTGCCAGCCAGCGCAAACACCCACCACTCGATTTGGGTATGGTACCTAAAATGTTCCAGCCAACGGGCCATGAAATACCAGGCCACCGGTGATGCCAAGGCCAGTGCCAGCACTACAAGTTTTAGAAAATCTTTGGCCAATAAGCCCGTGATGCCCAGCACGGAAGCGCCCAGCACTTTGCGGATGCCAATTTCTTTGCTGCGCCGTTCGGCCGTGAACGCCGCCAGGGCAAACAGGCCCAGGCAGGCAATGAACAGCGACAAGCCGGTGAAAATACCGAGCACCGCGCCAGTTTTTTCCTCACTGCGGTACATGCGGGCCAGGTCCTGGTCCAAAAAGGCATAGTCAAACGGCGCGCTGGGGTTGTTTGCATTCCAGGCCGCTTCGGCTTGGCGCAGGGTTTCTTTTTCGGCGCCCGACTGCACCCGTAGTGCGAGGTAGGCCTTTGGCAATTCGTAACTTTTGGAGGACTGGTGGAACAGCGCAAATGGCTCGATGACGGTATGCAGGGAGGCGGTGTGAAAATCCTTGAGCACTCCAATAACCTTGTACCGTCGGTTGTCGCCACCGGGGTACCGTAGCCATTGACCCACCGGGTTTTGCCAGCCGATCATGCGGGCGGCGGTTTCATTGAGGATCACGGCAGCGGAATCGGACGGAAAATCGCGGCTGAAATTTCGGCCGGCCGCCAGTTGGATATCCAGCGTCGGCACAAAATCATAATCGGTCATGTACGAACTCAGGGTCAGGTCTTTGCTCACGGGATTGGGGTTATCGCCCTGTTCCGGCACATAAAAATCACCAAAGGCCCCGGAGGTGGGTAGGTCTGTACTGATCGTCGCATTGCGGATGCCGGGCTGTTGCAGCAGTTGCTGCCGGAAGGCTTCCTGCGCCGACCACTCGCCCAGGTGTTGGGTATTGTTGACAACCAGTACAGATGAAGTATGTATCCCTAAGGGATAATTCCGAACGAATTGCAACTGGTTGTACACCACCAAGGTGCTGATAATGAGCGCAATCGAAATGACAAACTGAAATACCACCAAGCCCCCCCGCAAGGTGGCATGTCCGCTGCGGGCCGGCGTGACCCGGCCTTTGAACAAGTGCAGCGGCGAAAAGCCGGACAAGTACAGGGCCGGATACAGTCCGCCAAACAATGCAGCCACCAAGGGTAAGGTCAGCGCCAGCGCGCCGATCGGGCCGGAGAACAGGTCGGCAAAGGCAAATGCCTCACCCGTCAGTTGGTTAAACATCGGCAAGGCCACCTGCACCAGGCCCATGGCCAGCACGGCCGCCACCAAACAATACAACAGGCTCTCCGCCATAAACTGCCCAACCAGCGCCCTTCGGCCTGAACCCAGAACTTTGCGCACCCCGACTTCGCGCGAGCGCTGTAAAGAGCGGGCCGTGGACAGGTTCATAAAATTGACGCAGGCCAACAAAAGGATAAACATACCAACTATGCCAAAGGTCCACACCTGACTCCGGTCGCCCAGGGTTTGCAGGCGCGACACCAGACCATCCGATTTCAGGTGTACATCCGCCAAGGGGTGCAGAAAAAAATTCCAGCGGCCGCCTTTTTGCACAAACTCCTCGTACGGCTGGCCGATTCGGGCAAAGGCCTCGGCGGCATGTTGCTGAACCATGGCCGGAAATTTATTTTTCAGGGCCAGTAAGGTCTCGGGACTTGGCGTCGATCGCAAACGCACCCAGGTATCCACCTGAAGCCACACCCAACTCCAACTAAAGCGCTGGACCACCGGAAAATCAGCAATCGGCATCAACATATCAAACTGGATGGAGGAGTTCGCCGGTATGTTGCGCAGCACCGCCCGCACCGTAGCGGGCCTGTCGCCGATGCGCAAGGATTTGCCAACCGGGTTGCTGTCGCCAAAATATTTCCGGGCTGTTTGTTCGGTCAGCACCACCGAGCCCGGTTGATCCAGGCAATACCGGGCGTCACCCTCGAGCAAGGCAAAGCCGAATAGTTCAAGAAAATTCGAGTCCACCGCCAGCAAGCCCGATTCGATTTGCTGCACCGCCCCCGCTCCCGGCTGCTCCGAACGCACCACTGTTTCGCCCGGCGCAAACACGCGCGTGCTGGCTTCTATTTCCGGAAACTCCGACACCATCGTTGCGCCAACGGGCGGCGGTGTATTGGAGGTTACGCCCTCCATGCCGCCAAAATTAGCCTCCAGGTTTACCTGGCAAATGCGCGCCTGGTCCGGCAAAAACTGATCGAAACTCGTCTCGTTTTTGACAAATAACGCGATGACCCAACAAGCCGCCAACCCCACTGCCAAGCCACTGAGATTGACCACCGAAAAGAAGGTTTGTCGCGAAAAAAAACGCCAAATCAATTTGAAATAATGGTTCGACATGGTTGGAAGGTTAGAAGGTTGGAAGGTTGGAAGGTTGGAAGGTTAGAAGGTTGGAAGGTTGGAAGGTTGGAAGGTTGGAAGGTTAGAAGGTTAGAAGGTTGGATGGTTGGATGGTTGAGATGGCTGGATGCAGTTGACTCAATCCAACCTTCTAACCTTCTAACCTTCTAACCTTCTAACCTTCTAACCTTCCAACCTTCTAACCTTCTAACCCTCCAACCTTCTAACCTCAAGTGGTCTTATTCGCTGCGCAAGGCGTTGATGGGGCTGGCCACGGCGGCTTTTACACTTTGCAGGCTGATGGTCAGGAAGGCCACGGTGACCGAGAGCGCACCGGCCAGGGCGAAGACCCACCATTCAAGTTCGATTCGGTATTGAAAATCTGAGAGCCATTCGCGCAGCAAATACCAGGCGATGGGTGCGGCCAGCAGGAGCCCGCCCAACACCAGCAGGATGAATTCCTTCGACAACATCCGCACGAGGCCTTCCACCGAAGCGCCCAACACTTTGCGCACACCGATCTCTTTGGTGCGCTGTACGATGGCATAGGTGGCCAGACCAAACAGGCCCAGGCAGGCCAGAAAGATGGCCAGGCCGGAAAACGTTGAAATCAACAGGGCCGTTTGGCGCTCCGCCTGGTACAATTTGTCAAATTCCTCATCCAGAAAATGATACTGAAACGGGCGGTGTGGGGCTAGGGCAGTCCATTTGTTTTCCAAAAAACGAAGCGTTCCGGCCATGTCTTCGCCGTTCAGTTTGACCAACAGGGTATTGCCCCAGGTGTCCGGAAACACCACCAGCGGACCGATCTGCTCGTGCATGGAGGAAAAGTGAAAATCATCCATCACCCCACGGATCACACTCACATTGCCGTTGAAATTGACGTTTTTACCGACACATTCCTCCGGAAACCAGCCAAACAAGTGGGCTTGCGCGGCGTTGATCAGCACCGGCAAAGGCGTCAGCGTGTCCAGTCCACTCTGCCGGCGGCGAGCGGTTTCCACATCCTGCCGGCTCAGGGCACTGCCGGCCAACATCCTGATTTCCATCGTTTGAATAAAATCCTGGTCGACGGGCAAGGCCACTACATTGGTCGCTGTGTTACCCGTGACCGATTTGTCGATGCCATAGCCGCCCTGAATCTGAATCGGCGACTCATACACCAGGCTGGCCGAGCGGATGTTGCGGTTTTGCTGAAATTCAGACTTGAAAGCGTCTATTTTTTCCACCACCTGCTGGTCAGTTGCCAGGGCCAGCACGTGTGTTTTCTCGAATCCGAGTTTTTTGTTTTGAATAAAATGCATTTGCTGCTGCAAAACCAGGGTGCAAATGATCAAAAACGCGGAAATCGCAAATTGCAGGACAATGAGCGATTTGCGCAGCCAGGCGCCTGAACGGCTGAACTTGAACTGCCCTTTCAGGACACTTACCGGCTGAAATCCAGACAAGACCAAGGCCGGATAGGCGCCGGCCAACAGGCCGATCAGGGCGCAGAAACCCGCCACCAGCCCCAAGGCGCCCGGTTGAAACAAGGTCTGAAAACTCAGTGGCCGGTCAATCAACTGGTTGAACAAGGGCAGGAGCGGCGCTGCCAGCGCATACCCCAAGAGCAGCGCCACGCCGGTCAAAACCCCGGCTTCGGCCATGTGTTGCCCAAACAACTGTGCCCGCCCGGCGCCCAGCACCTTTTGCACGCCCACCTCGCGGGCGCGCTCAGTGCTCACCGCAGTGCTCAGGTTGACATACGTGATGCCGCCAATCAGCAGCACAAACAAACCCACGGCACCGAGGATGTACAAGTACCGGATATCACCGTTGGCCTCAAACTTGTTGTCGACCGTGGAATACAAGTGTACCGAACGCAGCGGTTCCAGCCGGTAACCCAGGTAATTGTCGCCCGAAATCCGGGTCTCGGCGGCTTGTTGTTGCATGTAGCCGGGAATTTTTGCCTCCACGGCAGTCCGGGACTCCGCCTGGTGCAGCAACAAATAGGCGCCGTAATTGGCGTTCCACCAGTTG
Source organism: Saprospiraceae bacterium (assembly GCA_020846655.1). Classification (GTDB taxonomy): domain Bacteria; phylum Bacteroidota; class Bacteroidia; order Chitinophagales; family Saprospiraceae; genus M3007. Next base: position 33,863 of record JADLDL010000219.1, read on the forward strand.
GCATTTTCTGCTTTCAGGTCCCGCAAACTGATCAGCGAACCGACAAAATCGGGCTGCAAATGGGAGTTGGAGGGCGGATCGGCCATCACACCGCTGACCAGGTATTCACCGGTGCTCCCCACCTTCAGGATTTTGCCCAGCGGATCGTTGTCGCCAAAATATTTCTTAGCCATGCGCTCGCTGAGCACCACTTGTTTGGGCGAAGCCAGGGCTGTTTTGGGGTTGCCAGCGAGCAAGGGGAAAGTGAAAATGTCAAAAAAGGTGCTGTCGGCGTAGTAGAAATTTTCTTCTTCGAAAAATTGATCGGCGTAGCGCACCACCTGCGTGAACTGGTTGATCCGCACACCCGATTCCACTTCCGGGAAGTCGCGCCGAAATGCCGGCACCACCTTGTTGCCCGTCACACCCACCATCTGGGTTTGGCCTTCGTTGCGGAATTCCATCGTGACGCGCATGATCCGGTCGGCTTTTTCATGAAAGCCATCGTAGGACAATTCGTGTCGGAGGTACAATCCGATGAGCAAACATGCCGCAATGCCCACGGTCAGGCCAGTCAGTTTGATGGCAGTAAAAAGCCGGTGTTTGGACAGGTTGCGCAGGCTGATTTTAAAATGGTTGCGGATCATGGCGTAGTTTGTTTTATTCGTTTCGAAGAGAGACCACCGGATTAGTCAAAGCTGCTTTCAGGCTGTGAAAACTTACGGTTAGGGTGGCAATGCCCATCGCCACCACGCCTACTGCTGCCACCATCCAAACCTGCACCTCAATGTGGTACGCAAAATTGGCCAGCCAGCCCTGCATCAGGTACCAGGCCAGTGGCGCCGCCAACACAATAGACAACAGGATCAATTTGATGAAATCGGCCGACAACAGTCCGGCAATAGACACACTGCTGGCCCCCAGCACTTTGCGCACCCCGATTTCCTTGGTGCGCCGAACGGCGGCAAAAGCAGCCAGGCCAAACAAACCCAGACAAGAAATGAACAGTGTCAGTCCGGTGAACAAACCGATAATCTGGCCGGTACGCGATTCGGTGCGGTACAACTGATCGTATTGTTCGTCCACAAATTCATATTTGAAAACCTTGTTGGCAAACATCGATTGGTACATCGTCTCGGTTTCCGCAATGGCCGTTTGGGCGGCATCGCCGCTGGTTTTTATGTACACGGTATAGAAAAAATCCGGATGCTGCTCAAAAATCATCGGCTCAATGGCACTGTGCAGGGATTTAAAATGAAAATCCCTGACCACGCCCACGATCGATCCTTTGCGGCCGCCATGTTCCATCCATTTGCCTACTGGGTTGTCCAGTTGCATCATCCGCACGGCCGATTCGTTGAGCACGAACGAACTGGAATCAGCGTTCCCTTCCCGGAACCACCGGCCGGCGGCCAGTTGAAGACCAAAAAAGGCTGGGAAATCACTGTCCACGTTGATTTGCCAAAGTTCGGAAGGCTGCTCAGGCAGTTTGCCCTCCCAGGTGTCGCCGCTGCACTGACTGCCCAGGTCGACCAGAGAGTTGTCGGACAAGGTAACAGAGCGGATAGTTTTCGATTTTTGCAATTCGGTTTTGAACATCAAACCTTTGTCGTCCGGCAAGGAAAACGAAAAAATATGGTCCCGCTCGTAGCCAAGATTGGCCTCGCGCACATATTTCAATTGTTGGGCAATGACAAGCGCGCAGATCCCCAAGCCGATGGAACAAACAAACTGGGCCGTTACCAGGATTTTCCGGAGCGTCGTTTTTTCTTTGCCCAGTACCTGGCCTTTCATAGCCTCCACCGCCTGGAAACGAGTTAGTTGCAAAGCAGGCTGCACACCGCTCAACAACCAGGCCAACAAGGCCGCAGCCCCGATCACCCGGTAACTGGTCCAGTTGCGCAGTTGCCCGACCGTGAAATCTTTGCCTGAAAATTCCTCAAAATAGGGGAGGGCCAATTGTACTAATACCACTGCCAGCAGGGCCGCCATGCCCACCGTCAGGCCCGATTCCAGCATCGACTGCCGGAACAAATGCCAGCGCGTAGCGCCAATGGTTTTGCGGATACCGATTGCGCGGGCGCGTTGAGCGCTGCGGGCCGCTGTCAGGTTGACATAATTGATGCAGGCAATACTCAGGATCAGCAAGGCGATGATAGCGGCGATCCGTATGGTTTGAAGATTGCCAGAGCCGCCCCAGCGCAAAAACGTGGAATACAAATGAATATCCCGGATGTTTTGCAAAGCAAAAAAAATGGATTCGTCTCCACTGCGGTGTGGGGCTGCGATGGCGGAGAACTTCGCGGCAGCACTTGCCGGGGAGGCCTCCGGGCGCAGGAGCACCCAGGCAGTAAAATTAAATTGGCTCCAACTGAAGGCATTTTCCGGTCGCCGGGCAAAGCGGACCGCATTGCCCTCCCAGGGAATCAGGCAATTGAAATTCAGGCTGCTGTTGCTGGGCAGGTCGTACAAGATGCCGCCGAGCCGAAACTCGCCTTTTTCGCCCACTCTGACTATTTCTCCGATTTCCGGCAACTCCCCGAATATCTCGCGGGCCGCCTTTTCGGTGCAAACAATATTTTTCGGGTCCGCCAACGCCGTCGCGGCATTGCCTTTTAAAAACGGAAAATCGAAGCTTCGGAAAAAGCCGTTTTCCACGATAAGCATCTTCTCCATTTCCGTCCGGGCCGCGCCATAGAAAATGGTTTGCGAAGCCAATCGCCAAGTGCGCGCCATCTGTGCGGCTTCCGGAATGCTGGCGCGGCCTTCCTCGACCAGGGGCGCCGGCGTTTGGGCGATCCACTCGCGGTCGTCGTCAAACTGCCAATTGGTGAGTACCCGGTAGATCCGGTCACTCCGGCTGTGAAACCGGTCAAAACTCAGTTCATCCTGCACCCACAGCAACAACAAAACGGCTGCTGCCAGTCCGGCCGCCAGGCCGGAAATATTGAGCAGGGTGAAAAAACGTTCGCGCCGGAGGCTGCGAAAGGCGATGTTCAGGCTGTTCCAATGCATGCTCGAAGAAATTTATTCGCTGCGCAAACTTTTGATCGGGTTGGCCAGGGCGGCTTTGATACTTTGATAACTGACGGTCAATACGGCAATTGCCATTGCCGCTACGCCAGCCAGCGCAAATACCCACCAACCGATCTGGATGCGGTAGGCAAAATTTTCGAGCCATTGCTGCATGAAATACCAGGCCAGGGGCATAGCCACCAGCAAGGCCACCAGCACGAGTTTCAGAAAATCGCGCGATAGCAAACCGAATATGCCGCCCACACTGGCGCCCAACACTTTCCGGATGCCGATTTCCTTGGTACGTTGCTCGGCGGTGAAGGCCGCCAGGCCAAACAACCCAAGACAGGAAATCAGCACGGCCAGCAGGGCAAAAATGCCGGCAATGGTGCCGATCCGCTGCTCGGACGCATACATTCGGGCAAAAGCATCGTCCATAAACCGGTAACTGAACGGCTGCTCCGGCGCCATCGCTTTCCATTGGCGCTCCATTTCCGCAAGCAGGGCGGGCCCTTGCTCGGCTTTGAAGCGGAGCACCATCTGTCCCTGAGAGTCGCCGAGGCGAAACGAGAGGGCGCCGATATTGTCGCGCAGGCTGGAAAAGTGAAAATTGCGCACCACGCCGATCACCGTGTATTCTTCAAAATCTTCCGGTTGGGGTTGGCCATCCACGCCGTCGCGGATATTGTACACCTTGGCGCCCACGGCCTGTTCGGCCACACCGAAGAGTTCGGCGGCACGTTCGTTCAGGACAAGGGCCATGCTATCGGAGGGGAATTTTTCAGGGTCAAAAAAACGCCCCTGCGTCATCTCCAGTCCCAGGGTACGGAGGTAATCTTTGTCGACCCGCCAGTTTTGCATATTGA
>JADLDL010000220.1 GCA_020846655.1 Saprospiraceae bacterium
AGAAAGCCGTGAAATCAGTTGTCAAAGACCTGAAGGAACAAACGGAAGAAATCGGCGACGATTTCAACAAAATCCAGCAGGTAGCTGCCATTTCGGCTAACAACGACGATGAAATCGGCAAACGCATCGCCGATGCCATGAAAAAAGTATCGAAAGACGGTGTGATCACGGTGGAAGAAGCCAAAGGCACGGAAACTTACATGGATGTCGTAGAAGGCATGCAGTTCGACCGTGGCTACCTCAGCACCTACTTCATCACCGACGCTGAAAAGATGGTGGCCGACTACGAAAACCCGTACCTGCTCATCACCGACAAGAAAATCAGCAATATGCAGGATCTGGTACCCGTACTGGAAAAAACCCTGCAAACCGGCCGTCCTCTCCTGATCCTCGCCGAAGACGTGGATAGCCAGGCCCTCGGCGTTTTGGTCGTGAACCGCCTGCGCGCCGGCCTGAAAGTGGTAGCCGTAAAAGCCCCTGGCTTCGGCGACCGCCGCAAAGCCATGCTCGAAGATATCGCCATCCTCACCGGCGGCGTGGTCCTCAGCGAAGACCAAGGCTACAAACTGGAAAATGCTGACCTGTCGCACCTGGGCACCTGCGAGCGCATCACGGTCGACAAAGACAACACCACGGTTGTCGGCGGCAAAGGCACCTCGGAAGCCATCAAAGCTCGCATCAACCAGATCAAACAGCAGATCGAAGCCACGACAAGCGACTACGATCGCGAAAAACTTCAGGAGCGCCTGGCTAAATTGTCGGGCGGTGTGGCTGTGCTCTATGTGGGCGCTGCTACCGAAGTAGAAATGAAAGAAAAGAAAGACCGCGTTGATGATGCCCTGCACGCAACCCGTGCTGCCATCGAAGAAGGTATCGTAGCCGGCGGCGGCGTAGCCCTGGTGCGCGCCATCAAAAGCCTGGAAGGACAAAAAGGCCTGAACGAAGACGAAACCATCGGTATCAACATCGTGCGCAAAGCCCTCGAATCGCCGATCCGGGTGATTGCTGAAAACGCTGGCGTTGATGGCTCTATCGTGTTTCACAAAGTGCTGGACAGCAAAGGAGCCTTTGGCTACAATGCCCGCACCGATGTCTACGAAGACCTGAAGAAAGCAGGTATCATCGACCCGACGAAAGTAACCCGCGTGGCCCTGGAAAACGCTGCCTCGATCGCCAGCCTCGTACTCACGACCGAATGCGTGATCAACGACAAGCCGGAGAAAAAAGCAGCCGGAGGCGGTGGCCACCACGGCATGGGCGGTGGCATGGACATGATGTAATTCGCCAACTCTGTTCTTGAGCAATATACCAGGGGCGTGCCAACCGGCGCGCCCCTTTTTTGTGCATAAAATGTTGTCGCTCAAGTGGCATACCCCCTGTTTTAGCCTTTTTCAGGTATAGGTCTCTGCGGGCGATGGCGGTACTTTTGAAGAAAAATAACTCAATGCAGACCCTGCTCCGATCCATTTTAAGTTTTCTAATCCTTACCCTGCTGACTCATCCTTCGGACGCCCAAACCAGTTTTATTAAAACCTTTGGCGGCGCTGGTCTGGAACTGGGCTACAAAGTCCTGCCGCTGGCAGATGGCTTTCTACTGGCTGGGGTAACCGAAACATCCGGCGCAGGTCAACTCGACGGCCTGCTGATTCGCACGGACCTGAACGGCACTGTTCTTTGGCAACGCAGCCTTGGTGATGCCGCCAACGATGAAATCACTAGCATTGCCGCCGCCAACGACGGCGGTTTCGTGGTGTTTGGCCAACGCCAGGACCCTTTTCCCTCAACTGACACCAACCTTTTTTTTATAAAAGTAGATGACGCCGGCCAGGTGCAATGGGGTGTTTTTACCGGCTATCTTTTTCAAAAAGAAGTCGCCACTTCAGCCCCGGGAGCCGGTCAAATCATCAAACTGGACGATGGGTATATCATCACCGGCACTGCCTCCGGAGCACCCTATATTCAGCGCGTCAACAATTCCGGTATCCTGGTCTGGGGCAAACGCTACGCCAGCGCCGCGTTTCTGAACCTGGAATCTTCTTTTGTCAGTGGCGATACCCTGTACGCCAGTGGCCAATATGCCAGTGGCGGCGTGCAGGCTAAAATTGATATTCAAACCGGCAATACCTTTTCCATGCAGGCCATCGGCATTCCGGGCAATCTGCCTTGGCTGGATGCCGGTTTTGGTGATGAAATCATCCTCTCCGGCTACCAAAACGCCAACCCTGGTGGTTTGCTGGAGCACCGCGAATGGCTGGTCAAAGGCCGGCGCAATGGCAGTGTGGGGTGGTCGAAAGCCTACTGGCGACCCGGAATAAACTGGGAAGGCGGCGCCATTGACACCGACGACGGCGGCTTTCTGTTTGCGCCACACGGCCCTACTACCGAGGAAACCAGTGGCGCCAACCTGGTAAAAGTAGATGCTGACGGCGCGCTGCAATGGGGTTATGCCTACGGCTCCGATTCCAGCGCCCTGCTTCAAGTCGTACCTACGCCCGATGGCGGATTTGTGGCCATTGGGTATACCTGGGCGGGGGGGCAAACTGATATCCTCCTGCTCAAAACGGATGCCAACGGTTGGCTGGGTCCTTGTTGCCAGCGCCTCCTGACAGACATTCATACCGCAACTGTTCTGACGCCATTGGAACCCAAATCGGTAGGCCTCACATCCTACCAGGTAATGGGCTTTTGGACGCCAGAAACGCCCGTTGCAAGTGTTTCAGAACAAACCCTGAGTTGCCCCAACGCTATCACACAGGTGGGCCAAACCCTGGAATTTTGTGCCGGCGACACGCTCCTGCTGAATGGGCAGCCGTACACCGAATCGGGCACAGTCGTTATCCAGATTCAATCGCCAAGTGGTTGCGACACGGTTGTTACCTACCATTTGCTGCGCTTGCCGGCACCCAGCCGCTCAGAAACATTGTCGCTGCCACCCGGTGGCTCCGTCACCATCCAAGGACAGAGTTATAGCCAGCCCGGCACGGTGGTATTGCAAGTGCCGGGAGTTTCCGGCGCCTGCGATTCGATCATTACGTATGTGATAAAATTGGACCCGGTGGTGCCGGATACCTGCACGAACAGCCTGAATTTTGTAAAATATTTGGGCGAAGCCAGTGCTGAAGAATGGGGCTATGCCCTGTGTAAGGCCCGGGATGGAAATTTGTATTTGGCCGGCAGCAAAAATTTCCCGGATGCTTTGTTGGCAAAGGTTACGCCATCTGGTACTGTGCTTTGGTCCCGCCAGTTTCAACTGGATTCCCTTGCCCGCTTTCATATTGCGGAACTGATCGAAGACTCGGACGGCATGCTGCTGGGCTGTGGCAACCTGGGTGAAGGCGACATCAACAAAACGGCAGCTGTATTCAAATACGACCCAGTCGCTCAGGTCATGCTGTGGGTAAAAACCTTTTCTAATCAAAGCCCGGAAGCCTACGGCATACTGGAGTTGGAACCTGGAGGAAATTATTTGCTAAACCTCAGCCCGCAGTTGGCGCCGGCCCTCACGGATGCCGAACTCTGGACCTTGGAACGCCAAAGCGGCGACCTGGTTGGCGGACTGACCAAACGTTATAGTTTTGGCAGCGCCGACAATTTCACCGCCCTTCAAATTCGCGATGGATTTTTATACACGGCCGGTCGTTTTTCCACCCACGGCAATGCCGGCCCTTCCGGCACAGCCAATATGCGGCACACCCTCAGCAAAATAAACCTGGCCAACGGTCAGCCGGTTTGGGCGCGAATGAGCCATGCCGACACCTCCAGCCAGGCTTTTTTGTACGGCATGGACCTGATCCTAGATCAGGATCACCTGGTGTCAATCTGCCGGGGGTATGTTTCTGATTCGCCAAGTGCCACACAGCGCATGTTTTTACAAAAAAACAGCCTCGACGGCGATCTGCTTTGGACGAAACAATACAGCCTACCCAACGGCCGTCCGGAAGAAATTGTGCGGGTACCCGGTGGGTATTTGATCTTCGGAACCTACCTGCAAAATGGCGTTTCGATGCTTTTTTTACTACAAACAGATACCCTCGGTACGCCGGTTTGGGCCCGGCAAGTGCCCAATACCCTGGAGGTATACACCACCCAGTTCGACAGCCAGCAAGGCGAAGTAGTGGTGGTGGGCGATAGCGTATTCTTGCTGACGACGTCGCAGTTTCCCAGCGATCTCGTGCTCCTGAAATGGGTGGCCAATGGCATGCCCGACGACAGTTGCGGAGCGTTTCTGCCGCTGGATGTACAAGTATTTGAGGTGCCAAACCCCGTCAATACGGCCATTCCAATCCAGTTTTTGGAACAACAGGGCCAGTTGGAGCCCTTGGCAGTGGCTACGCAAGCATCGGCCTTGCCTGAAAAAACCTACTGTGTGCGCTGTGTTCCCGCGTGTGCGCCGGTGGTGGAGGCCCTTGAAGTTTCGTTTTGCCCCGGCGACTCGGTGCGCATAGCCGGCACGGCGTATTACCAGGCTGGTGTGGTGGTAGACACCATACCCGGAAATCCCTGCGATACCATTCGAACCTACACCCTTGCGTTGCTGCCACAGCCACTCCGGACGGTCGTCATTGATCTGTGCCCCGGCGATTCGGTGACCTTGGGTGGCAGCACCTATACCCAGGCCGATACGGTGCTACTTGCCCATCCGGGCAAAACCGGCTGCGACACCCTGGTCACTTATTTGTTGCAACCCGTGCCGCTGCCCCAGCCTTCTACGATTAGCCTGTCGTGCCCGCTCAATCAGGTGTTCACGATTCCGGCCATCGCGACCAACGCCCTTATTAGTTACGACCTTCCGGTGGCCGCGACCGATTGCCCCTGCGGCGATGTCCAACCGGATTTGATCCAGGGCCTTGCCAGTGGCGCCTTCTTTTCGCTGGGGACGACTCAGGTGTGCTACCGGACTACAGACGCCTGCGGGAGTTCGATGTCCTGTTGTTTCACCGTCACCCTGCAACACCCTGATGAGGACGAGCCCTGCGACGTGAAAACCACGTCCTGCGTTCGCTATGAGATCATGGGTATCGACCAGCACCCTAGCAAACAAAAAACGTATCGTATCCGGGTGACAAACCTGTGCAGCAGTTTGCTTCAGTATGTGGCTTTTCAGTTGCCCGATGGCCTGGTGGCCGATGCTCCGACGAGCAATACTGTGTTTACAAGCGCCAACGGCCGGGCGTACGAGGTACGCAACCCCAACTACACGCCTTTTTATTCCATTCGGTTTAAGACCCTTGGAAATGGGCTGGCCGCTGGGGAATCGGACTTGTTCGAATATACCTTACCGCCACAGGCCGATCCAGTGTTTATCCATGCCACGGCACGCCTGGCTTCTCAGGTTTTTTACGAGA
>JADLDL010000221.1 GCA_020846655.1 Saprospiraceae bacterium
GCCGTTTAACAGATGACATGCTAAACGGCTGATGCCTTCAAGTCGTATGATTAAAGCGAAGCGATAATGCTGTGTAATTCTTCTTTTGTTTTACCGAGTTTGATCTGGATTTTACCCAGCATTTCCTCTTTTTTGCCTTCTTCGTACAGCAGGTCGTTGTCGGTCAGTACGGCAAATTGCTGCTTGAGTTTGCCTTTCTGTTCGTTCCAGTTGCCTTTAATTATGATCTTATCCATGGTGTTTTTATTTATGAGTGAAAGAACTTTCACCCTGCAAAGGTGGGTGCTTACCTGTTGTTAAACGTTACATAATTGCGGGAAAGAGCTACATCAATCCCATGTTTGGAACGGATTATTCAATTAAATAGGTTGTGTATGTACTTTGCGCAGTTTTCAGGCTGATGGGCAGCCGCAGGCTTGATTTATTAAAAAAGAATAGACAAGCCGGCGTAAATCGAATTCGATTTGATGTGCGCCCTGTCCAGAATGTAATACGAGTCGGTGGTCAGGCTATTGCTGTTGTCGCTAATGTCAAACAAACCATACACCCCGCGATACCCGATGCCAAGTCGGATCGTTCGGGCAGAATTGAGGCCGAAATCAAGACCGGCTCCATACGCAATGCCCAGGTCGCCTTTCTTAACTGCCAATACGGCATTCGTACTGTCGGCAGGGTTCGTGCCGGTAGTAAACAAACTACTCCCCACGCTAATGCCTAGTTGCGGCCCTGCAACGATGTTCAGGTTGATCGCTTTGGTCTTGCCGGTGTTCAAGGAAAGTAGTACCGGAATGTTGATGTACTTCAGGTCAATCTTCCGCTCAACATCCTGCTCCTTATACTTTTGTGCAACGGCACTGTAGATCACTTCGCCTTGAATACCAACATAATCGGAAAAACTGAAGCCCAGCAGGGCGCCGACACCATACCCGAAGGTTCCTTCTCCTTTTATGGTGCCACCTGAAGATGTTTTTATATCAAGTGAAGAGAAGGTTGGCATGAAGCGCAGGCCAAACTCCGCCTTTTGTGCATGTGCATCCGGTGTCAGTATAGACACCAACGCAACGGTAGAAAACAATGCAATGAACTTTATTTTTAAGTTTATCATATATTTAATTAAGAATGGATTTCATTGCAAAGGTGATTCGTTTCGCTGCACCATGTGTTACACATTGGTGACTATAAGTTACATGTATCACACTATTGTGAATCATACAGACCTGTGATTTATGTAAGATTTATCCAAAAAAATGTAACACGGGCTCCATCGCAATGCCCCACCTTTGTTGTACAGTTTGAAACAGGCAGTAGCCTGTGAATTGTGCTCATGTCTTATTTCGTTTTCCACATTTATTTGATATACAACCATATGAATACAGAAAATTTGATTCTAACCCTGTTAATCGGAGCAATTGCCGGCTGGCTGGCGGGCAATATTCGCCAGGGATACGGTTACGGACTAGTCGGCAACATCATTGTCGGCATCCTGGGCGCCTTTATCGGCAATTGGATTTCCAGAGATACAGGGCTTTTTCTTGGTGCAGGCCTGCTGGGCACTATTTTGACTGCCGTATTGGGCGCCCTTATTTTACTGTTCCTCATCGGCCTTGTGCGTCGCCAAAAACTATAATGAAATACATGAACATAGATAGTGTACTTACTGTGGCACTTAGCAGTCCATAGGGTCAGGTGTCTGTATCTTACGCAGACAACAGTACGATAGAGGAGCCACTCCACAAGCGGGGTGGCTTTTTTATAGCTATCCAGGGTAAATAACAAGGGGTGGTTTCGCAGAAACCACCCCTTGTTATTATACTCCTTGATGATGCTAAAATCACCGAGGCCTTTTTGTTTTTGAACCGTTTGCCCTGCTCCCGCTCACTCCTCCGCGCTGTTCTTCATTTTCATCAGCAAGGTGTACGCCTGTTGCAGCACCAGATTTTTGCCGCTCAGGTCTTCTGCGGACAAGATCTGCTGCTGCCCGTTCTGGTTGATGCCGAGTTCTACTTTGGTCAGCCGGAAACTACCCGCCCGCTCTTCCACAAACACATAGTTTTGGTTCTGCCAACGCACCACGGCGGCCTCCGGCACCACCAGGGCTTTCTCCGTTTGCACGGCCACCTCGGCGTTCATAAACATGCCCGGAATCAGGCTCCCGTGGTCGTAGCGCTCAAAATGGCAGTGCACCTCGGCCGTCCGGTTTTCATCCAGGTTTTTACTCACCAGCAAGATCTCCGCCGGGTATTTTTTTGCCGGGTTGTCGCTCGTGTACGCCACCACTTTCTGGCCAATCGCCAGTTTGGACACGTCTTTTTCAAATACCGTGAGCGCCAGGTGGATATCCTCGGGGTTGACCAACTCGAACAGCACATCCGTCGGCGCCGTGTATTTGCCGATGTTGACGTTCACTTTGGACACAAAACCGTCAATCGGAGCGCGCAGATTGACGCTGCGCGAGAGGTTGCTGTCCGACAAATCAGCCGGGTTCAGCCCGATCAGGCGCAGTTTTTCTTCCAGCGCACGGAGGCTGATTTTCTGCGTTTCCCAGTCGTTTTTGGCTTGTTGAAATACCTTGTCGCTGCTCGCCTTGTCGGCATTCAGGCCTTGTTGCCGCTGGTATTCGCTCTCCACCAGCGTCAGCCGGCTTTTGGCCAGCAAATAGTCCTGCTGGAGCTGGATAAATTGCGCGTCTTCCAACACCGCCAACACGTCGCCCCGGCGGACGCGCATGCCTGGCAATAATTTGCTCGATTTCAGGTAGCCGCCCAGCGGAAAACTGACGCTGACCATATTTTGCGGCGGCACATCGATGGTGCCGTTGAGTTGCAGGGTGGCCGAGAGCGGCTTCAGGTCGGGCTTGCCGATGAGGATACCCGCGTTTTGCAGTTGCTGGGGGTCGAGCGACACAGCCACCTCGCTGGCTGCCGAATCGGTAGGGGTTTCAGCAGCAGGCTCTGCTTGAGGGGCGCCGCAGGCGGCCAGCGCCAGGACGAAAAGGAAAACTATAGGTTGAATTTTCATGGCGGGATGTTTTAGTCGTTGAGATAGGTTTGAAAATGGAGCACGGCCTGGTTGTAGCGGTGTTGTTCGTCGAGAAACTGCCCGATCAGCTCAAAACTTTGGTTGACCAGCATGACCCATTGCAGGTAGTCAATTTCACCGGCAGCGAACTGGCGGTCGGCGGCCGACACGATGGCCCTTGCATTCGGCAGGGCCTCCGTTTGATAAAATCGCAGGCTTTCCACGTATTTCTGCACCTGCCGGCGGGCGGTGCTGCGCTCAGCCCGGGTGCGTTGCTCCAGCCAGTCGAGTTCGGTTTGCTGCTGCGCCACCAGGAGTTCCGAGGCCGCAATGCGCGCCTTTTGCGCCCGGGTAAACAAGGGCACCGAGGCGCCCACACCAAAGGACGTGAAGCGCTGCCAACCGTTGAAGTACCGCTCCTCCTGCCCGACTTTCTGGTAGCCAATGATGCTTTGGCTGCTCAAACCCACCGTGAGACTGGGCAAGAGTTGGGCTTTTTCGATGGCTACCGCCCAACGGGCAGCCTCCACTTGGTGTTGTTGCCAGCGGAGCAGCGGCAAGGCGCCCGGCCCGGCCGTGTCGACCACTGCCGGCAGCGGCAATTGCGGCACATCAGCCTTGGGCCGGCAGGCTTGCCCGGGCCCCAACAGCAGGTTGAACTGTTGCGCCGCGATGTCCAGGTCTTGCCGGAGCAAGGCCAGTTGGTTGCTGATTTGTTGTCGCTGCAGTTGGGCGGTGGTTTTTTCCAGCACATTGCTCTCGCCGCGTTGCAGGCGCAGGGTTGCTTTGTTTTCAAAAATCCGGTACAGGCTATCGGCCTCCCGGAGTAGTTTCTCCTTTTCGACCAGCCAGGTGTATTCAAAAAACAAGCGGCTGATCTCCGTTTTCAGCGTGCGTTTCGACTGGCTGGTTTGCGCCTGCGCAGCCAGGGCTTGTTCGTTCAACTGCCCGTGCTGGGCTTTGTACACCCTGGGGAAGCGCAGGTTCTGCGACACCCCGATTTTGTTGTCGAAGGCCCGGCTGTTGAACTGCCCGAGTTCGAGGGCAAAGCCGGTGTTGTCGATGTTGCGCCAACTGCCTTTCAGTTTTTCAGCATACTGCTCGTTGAGTTGCACCGCCGCCAGGCCGGGGTTTTGGGCCTGTGCCAGGGCCAGGGCTTCGGGCAGGCTGATGGGTTGCAGGGCCGGCTGGGCAAGGCCGGCGTTGGCCAGCAGCAGCAACAATACCAGCGTAGCCACGGCAGGTTTCTTCCCTTTCAGGCCACCTTGCTCAAACAACACATACAGCACCGGCAGCACAAACAGCGTCAGCAAAGTAGCCGATACGATGCCGCCGATGACCACCGTGGCCAGCGGGCGCTGCACCTCGGCGCCAGCCCCCAGGCTCACCGCCATAGGGATAAAGCCCAGCGATGGCGCCAGGGCCGTCATCAAAATAGAGCGCAGGCGTATTTTAGTGCCCATCAGCACCCGCCGCCGCGTGTCGTGCCAGCCTTCCGCCTGCAAGCGGTTGAATTCAGAAATCAACACAATGCCGTTCAGCACGGCTACGCCAAACAAGGCGATGAACCCGACGCCCGCCGAAATACTGAAGGCCAGGTCGCGCATCCAGAGGGCAAAAATGCCGCCAATGGCCGACAGCGGGATGGCTGTGTAAATCAACAAGCCCTGTTTGACCGATCCAAAGGCAAAATACAACATCAGGA
>JADLDL010000222.1 GCA_020846655.1 Saprospiraceae bacterium
TCGAGGGCTTCCTGAATTTGGTTGTGCGGGATATTGAAGGCAAAATGATATATGCCCTGAAAGCCCGGCGTTTCGGTAAAATGGAGCAAGGAAGTCCCGGCCCGAAACGCTGCGGTTTCGGGCCGGGGGCTGGTGTAAGGCAGGCCGAGGACATCGCGGTAGAACCGGATGAGGGCTGGGAGCGCTGCGGTATGGAGTTGGAGGGCGAGAAGTTTCATGTTACAGTTCGGCCAGTTTCTTCGTCACCACTTCTTTGCCTTCGATCATCGCTTTGCGCCCGAACAGGAGCCCGGCGGCATCGGCGTCGATCAGCACAGTGTCGCCTTTGACGTAGTTGCCGGCCAGCAGGTGTTTGGCCAGTTCGTTGACCAATTCGCGCTGGAGGGTGCGTTTGAGCGGCCGGGCGCCGAACTGCGGATCGAAACCGTGTTCGACCAGCACTTTGGCGGCGGCAGTGGTGATCTCCAGTTGGAGTTCCTGCTGGGTGAGCATGCCCCGGATGTCGGCCATCAGGATATCGAGGATAGCCCGCATCTGGTCTTTTTGCAAAGGCAGGAACACGATCACCTCGTCGATGCGGTTCAGGAATTCGGGGCGCAGGGTGCCGCGCAGCGATTCCATGACCTCGCTTTTGGCGGTTTCGATCACCTCGCCTTTGCGCTTGTCGGGCACTTCGTTGTAGTCTTCGAATACCTCCATGATCCGGTCGCTGGCCAGGGTGGAAGTCATGATGATGATGGCGTTTTTGAAACTGGCGGTGCGCCCTTTGTTGTCGGTCAGCCGGCCGTCGTCGAGCACCTGGAGCAGGATGTTGAACACATCGGGGTGTGCTTTTTCGATTTCATCGAGCAAGACGATGGTGTAGGGGCGCCGGCGCACGGCTTCGGTGAGTTGGCCGCCTTCGTCGTAGCCGACGTAGCCGGGCGGCGCGCCCACCAGGCGGCTCACGGAGTGGCGCTCCTGGTATTCAGACATGTCGATGCGGGTGACGGCTTTGTCGTCGTCGAACAGTACCTCGGCCAGGGCTTTGGCCAACTCGGTTTTGCCCACCCCGGTGGGGCCGCAAAAAATGAACGAGCCAATGGGCTTGTCGGGGTCGCTCAGGCCGGCCCGGTTGCGCCGGATGGCGTCGGATACGGCGCCTACGGCCTCGTCCTGGCCGATGACTCGCCGGTGCAATTCGGCTTCGAGGTGCAGCAGCCGTTCTTTTTCGGACTGCATCATTTTGGAAATCGGGATGCCGGTCCAGCGGGCTACCACGTCGGCGATGTCGTTGGCGGTCACCGTTTGGGTGGTCATGCGGTTTTCGGGCGCGAGCTCGGCCAGTTTTTCCTCAGCAGCCCGCAGCATGGCTTCTTGGGCCGGTATGTCGTTGAATTTCAGTTTGGAGGCTTGCTCGAATGCGCCTTCGCGCTCGGCCCGCTGGTATTGCAAGTGCAGTTCTTCGATCTTTTGTTTGCAATTCTGAATGGCCTCCACGATTTCCTTTTCGCTTTGCCATTTGCCGCGCAGCGCATCCAGTTTTTCCCGCAGTTCTTCGATCTGCTTGTTCATGGCCGAGAGTTTGCGCTCGTCTTTCTCGCGTTTGATGGCTTCGCGCTCGATTTCGAGTTGGCGGAGTTTGCGGTCCAGTTCGTCTACTTCCTCGGGCACGGAATTCAGTTCTAGGCGCAGTTTGGCGGCGGCCTCGTCGATCAGGTCGATGGCTTTGTCCGGCAGTTTGCGTTCGCTGATGTAGCGGTGCGAAAGTTCGGCGGCGGCGATGACCGCTTCGTCGAGGATCTGCACTTTGTGGTAATTTTCGTAGCGCTCGCGCAGGCCGCGGAGGATGGAAATGGTGTCTTCCATCGACGGTTCGTCCACGTATACCGACTGGAACCGGCGTTCGAGGGCTTTGTCGCTTTCGAAGTATTTTTGGTATTCGTCGAGCGTAGTGGCCCCGATGGTGCGCAGTTCGCCGCGGGCGAGGGCTGGTTTCAGGATGTTGGCGGCATCCATAGCGCCCTGACCGCCACCGGCGCCCACAAGGGTGTGGATCTCGTCGATAAACAAGATGACGCGTTCTTCGGAATCGACCACTTCTTTGATGACCGCCTTGAGGCGTTCTTCGAACTCGCCTTTGTATTTGGCGCCGGCGATGAGGGAGGCCATGTCGAGGGAGAAGATTTTTTTGCTAGCCAGGTTTTCCGGTACGTCCT
Source organism: Saprospiraceae bacterium (assembly GCA_020846655.1). Lineage (GTDB taxonomy): Bacteria > Bacteroidota > Bacteroidia > Chitinophagales > Saprospiraceae > M3007. Next base: position 2,199 of record JADLDL010000222.1, read on the forward strand.
GTTTCACAATCCGCCAGGCGATGCCTTCCACGATGGCGGTTTTGCCGACACCAGGATCGCCGATGACCACCGGATTGTTCTTTTTCCGGCGGCTGAGGATGTGCAGGACGCGGCGGATTTCCTCGTCGCGGCCGATCACGGGGTCCAGTTTGCCCGATTCGGCCATTTCGGTGAGGTTGATGGCGTATTTCTGGAGGGCATTGTAGACGTGTTCGGCCGTTTGGTCGGTCACTTTCCGGCCTTTTCGCAGTTCTTTGACGGCTATGGCGAGGGCATCAAAACCTGCGCCCTGCTCGCGGAGCAGGCGGGCGGTTTTGTCTGTGCCTTTGGCCAAACCGAGCAACATGAGTTCGAGGGAACTATATTCGTCGCCGTAGTCCTTGAGCAAGGTTTTGGCTGCCGCAATGGCTTTGTTGGCCTCGTTGGTGAGGAACTGCTTGTCGGCGCCCGCTACTTTAGGGGTTTCCCAGACGAGTTTGTCCAGGTCTTGCTCGAAGCGGGGCATGTTGACGCCGGTTTTTTTGAGCAAAAAATCGGTCACGGAATCATCCGCCGCGAGCATGCCCTTGAGCAGGTGGGCGGTATCGACGCTTTGCTGTTCGTAGCCGGCGGCAATTTGCTGGGCCTGGAGGATGGCTTCCTGGGCTTTGATGGTGAAATTATCGTAGGTCATGGTATGTTGGCCGTCGCCGGCAGGGTGGGGTGCACCGGGCAAACGAGGCTTGTCGTTTAAAATTGAGGGTGGTGGTTTGGTATTGAAAAAGGAGCAGCAAATATGTTTCCAACTCTACGTCCTGTTGTTTTTCCGGAAAAAATGACGGGAAACCCCGGGTGCCAGTGTCAAAATGGCAAACCTTCCTGCATTTTCCCGAAAAAATGACAGCCTGGGCACACAGCGAAAAGGCAGGCCTGGCCGTTCCCCGAGGGTAAATATCGAAACAAATACCAGTATTACTTCCAACCAACCTGTTTATGACCATCCGTACTACCGCCCTGGCCCTGCTCCTGCTCGGCCTGCTCAACAGGGCCCATGCCCAACTCCAATTGGAACACCAGTACCCCGCCACTGGCCTCGAACGGCTCTTGCTTGACTACTCCGGCGAAACCTACCTGTTGCGGTCTAACTGTCAGATCGACTTGTTCCGGCCCGACCACACGCCCTGGCAAAGTATTCCACTCGGCAACCCCAGCGGATGGGGAGGCTATTGCTACGTACTACTTTTGTCTGAAAACCAGATCGACCAAGACCCCGGCCTCGAAATCGTGTTTCGCTGGCAAAGTGACGATATTGCTTGTCCGACGCAGGGTATCGCGCTGCAAAACGACGATGGCGGCGTGTCTCTGCTCAACGATCAATTCCCAAATCCGCAAGTCAGCGCACCGGCCGGGCTATCGCCCAAACTCCTGGCCGGTTCCTCGGTGTACAGCCTGCCAGGGCCTTTACTCGAACACGACTACGGCTATGGCTTACAAGTGTACCGCCTGCCGCTGGGCGACGCGCAATACCTGGTGTATGAAAACAGCAACAGCGCGGAGTTTTCAGGTTTTCAGTTTTTTGACGCCGGCCACCAGTGGTTCAAAACGGTGGACCTGCCGCTGCCCGATTTCCGAAAACTCCGTTTTGTATCGCAGGATTATTTCAACGACGACCCCCTGCTCGAATTCGCGGGTCTTACCGGATCGGCTGTTTCCGGACCCAACCCGCAGCGCCTGGAAATTGTACAGGAGAACGGGAACTCCCTCTTGTCGTTCCCTTGCGAAACGGCAGTGTTGGACAAACTGGCATCGTTTCCCGACCGCTATATGCTGCGGCAAACCCAAGCCGACGGAACCACCGGTACAGTAGTTTTAGACCCGTTCAGCCGCCAGGTGTTGCATGTTTTTGCTGAAAAATTCGTTACCCGCTTCAGCCCCGACGGCAGTACCGAATGCTACTGGGCGCACAAGACCAGCACCGACCCGGTCATTCGGGTCTACGACGCGGCATTTGTCCTTCGGCAAACGCTTACCCTGCCGGAAGCCTACCGCCATTTCTGGAACCTGGACATTTCCAGCGGCTATTTCGCCGCAGGCACTGGCCTGGCCTTTTGTTTTTCCAACCAACGCGACGGACTCGCTTATGTGACGGTGCTGGATGAAAACGGCCAGGTGTTGTACGATTTTGCTAGTGCCACACGAGCCCAGTTGGACCGGAGGCCCGACCTGAAACCCAAATTCCTGGTGCAATACGCCAACTGTACGGCCGTCTACGGCGTTGCCGACCCCTCGCCTTCCACGGCGACGGACCCTTTGCCGGAGGCAAAAACGCGCCTGCGCGCCTATCCCAATCCATTCGATGTGGAACTGGTGCTCGACGTGCCCGAGCCGGCGGGCACGCTGGACCTGTTCGACCAGCGCGGCCAGCGCCTGCAACACCTGGACCTCCACTCCGGCACTACGGTGCAGCTGCCCACGGCAGCACTGCCGCCCGGGGTGTATTGGGTACAATGGAAAAGTGCGGCGGCAGAGCAAACGCTGAAAGTAGTCAAAGGCAAGGCCTCGTTTTGAGCCAGGAGATGGGCGTTTCAATAGAAAAATCGGGCTGTTCACCTACGCGAAACAGCCCGATTTTTTTATTGCAAGTATTATCCGTGTTTACCCTTCAATTTCAGGGCCTGGAATGCCTTTGGCGGCAAAGGCTTTGCGCACATTTTCCTGGAAATAAAAGTAGGTATCCCAGTAGTGCTCGCTTTTGGACCAGGGGCGCACCACCACCTGAGTGGAGCCGGGGGTCATGCCGTTTACAAAAACATCCACGGCTTTGGTTTGCAACACGGTCGGGCACTCGCGGCCCACTTGCAGTACGGCTTCGCGTACCTGGGCCATGTCGGCGGCTACGCCTACGGCATAGGTCATGTCGACGCGGATTTCACCCTGGCCGGAAATGTTGGTGATTACATTGCCGGTGACTACGCCGTTGGGGATGCTGATTTTCTTGTTATCGTCGGTCAGCAGCACCGTATTGAACATCTGAATTTCATCCACATGTCCCGTATGGTCGGCTACCGTGACGAGGTCGCCCACTTTGTAAGGGCGAAAGGTCAGGAGCATTACCCCGCTGGCAAAGTGGCCAAGGCTGCCCGAGAGTGCCGTGCCTACGGCAAAAGCCAGTGCCGTGAAAATGGCGATGAAGGAGGTCGTTTGGATGCCAAACATGCCGGCCACACTCAGCAGGAGCATGACTTTCATGCCTACATTGATCAAAGAGGTCAGGAAGCGCTCCACCGTGGGCTCGAAATTGCGTTTTTGGAAGCCCCGGTGCGTGACCTGTGTGATCCGCCCGATGATCCAAAAACCGATCAGCAGCGTGAGGAGCGCCAGCGCAAGAGTAGGCAAATAGCCCAGGGCCATTTGGGTGTAGGTGGCGAGGATTTCAGTGTTCATGGTTCGATTTTTTTTGCGCAAAAGTAATGCATTGCTTTTTTAACACATCTCAGTTCTTTCAAACCATAGAAATCTTCGCGGTGCTCTTTGAGTAAATGCCCTAATTTCACCCGTCGGGACACCCATATGGCCCGCATCCGTTTCCAACCAATCACTGTGCACCACTATGCAAAGACTATTCTTCCTGCTTGCTTTCCTCGGCTGCTTCGCCGGCAGCGCATTTGCGCAAAAAAAAGCGCCAAAACCCGCCACGCCTTTTTTGTGGGAAAATGCCAATGTCTATTTTTTGCTTACCGACCGGTTTCAAAACGGCGATATCCGCAACGACATGAACCTGGGCCGCAGCGTCGCGCCCGCCAAACTGCGGGGCTTTATGGGCGGCGACCTGAAGGGAATTACCCAAAAAATTGACGACGGCTATTTTGACAAACTCGGCATCACGGCTATCTGGCTGACGCCCATCGTGGAGCAGGTGTACGGCGTGGTGGACGAGGGCACTGGCGCCACCTACGGCTTTCACGGCTATTGGGCCCGCGACTGGACGGCCCTGGACCCCAATTTCGGCACCGAAAAAGACCTGGCCCGCCTCGTCGAAAAAGCCCATAGCCACGGCATCCGCATCCTTTTCGACGTGGTCATCAACCACACCGGCCCGGTCACCCAACAAGACCCCGTGTGGCCCGCCGACTGGGTGCGCACCAGCCCCCAATGCACCTACAAAGGCTACGAATCGACCGTGACCTGCACCCTGGTCAAAAACCTGCCCGATATCCTGACCGAGAGCAACACCCCGGTGGAATTGCCGGCTTTTTTGCTGGAAAAATGGAAACGCGAAGGTCGCCTGGAAACCGAACTGGCCGAACTCGATGCCTTTTTCAACCGCACCGGCTATCCCCGCGCGCCCCGGTTTTATATCATCAAATGGCTCACGGACTACGTCCGGAAATACGGCATCGACGGCTACCGCTGCGATACCGCCAAACACCTCGAAGAAACGGTGTGGGCCGAATTGTACAAAGAAGCCGACATCGCTTTCCGGGACTGGAAAAAGGCCCACCGCGATAAAGTGCTGGACAACAACGCCTTCTACATGGTCGGCGAGGTGTCGGGTTACAATATTTCCGGCGCCCGCTTCTATGACTTTGGCGACAAAAAGGTTGATTTTTTCAACGAGGGTTTTCACAGCCTTATCAATTTTGAGTTCAAAAACGACGCCCAGAAAGGCTACGAAGAGATTTTTTCCAAATACTCCCAACTGCTCCAGGGCCCCCTGCAAGGCAAAAGCGTGCTCAACTATGTGAGCTCGCACGACGACAGCGGCCCCTTCGACGGCGCGCGGGCCCGGCCCCTCGAAGCCGGCACCAAACTCCTGCTCAGCCCTGGCGCTGTACAGGTGTACTACGGCGACGAGACCCAGCGCTCGCTCATCATTCCCGGCACGGAGGGCGACGCTACCCTGCGCTCGTTTATGAACTGGGACGAACTGGCCAGCAATGCCACCCGGAACGGATTCACGACCCAAGCCGTGCTCGCGCACTGGCAGAAACTCGGCCGCTTCCGGCAGGCGCATCCGGCAGTGGGGGCGGGGGTACACACCCAACTCGCCGCCGCGCCCTATTTGTTCAAACGGGAATACCGCGCTGCGGGCTACTCGGATGCCGTGGTGGTGGCCCTGGGCTGGCCCTCGGGCAAAAAAGAGATTCCGGTGAGCGGCGTTTTTACCAACGGCAGCACGGTGCGGGATTTTTATTCCGGACAAAAACTGCTCGTCAACGGCGGCAAGGTGCTTGTCGATTCGCCTTTTGACATCGTGTTGCTGGGCAAATAAGCAGCGCGCGACAAATTTGATAGCATTTGCGACAGGTTTGAAAGGCCCCCGGCATGCCGGAGGGCCATTTTTGCATCGTCCAATTCACACAAGGGACCAGCATTTTTTTCTCATCATTTCAAACCTCTGTTCTATTATGAAAATGTTCCAAAGTATCGCCATCGTTCTTTTTCTGGCTGTGAGCAGCCTTTCGCTTCAAGCGCAATCGGCAGCCGATGAACAATCCATCAAGTCCTTTTTGGACAACTCATTGAAAGTCATGTTTTCCGCCGATGTAGAGGCGGCGACCCAAATGTATGCGGAACACGCGGTGGTGGTGGACTACTCCGGCGCAAAAACCATCGGCAAGGCGGCCATCCGGCAGTACTACACGCAATGGTTTCAGTATGAAAAACCACAACCGGGCTCGTTCAACATGGCGGTTAGCCATATCCGTTTCCTGAACGCCGACCTGGCCCTCGTGCTGATGGATATGAGTGGAAAAAGCACGGTCAATGACCAGGTCATTGACTGGAAAGGTACGGGCACCACTTTGTTGTCGCGCAAAAACGGCAGCTGGCTGGTCGAGTTGGATCAGTCCACCCCGATCATGCCCATGCCTGGCAA
>JADLDL010000223.1 GCA_020846655.1 Saprospiraceae bacterium
TGTTTGTTCGCATGGGTATTGGTTAAATGAGAAAAAAGCACCGGTGAAAAATACGCCCCCGGTTCTCACTCGAACCGGGGGGTAAAAAGCACAATCCAAATGCTTGTAAAATCTTGGAACACGGAGCAGACAAAGGCTCCTGAAAACGGAGGATTAGGATTAATGACCGCCGCCGTGGCCGCCGTGACCACCGCCATGACCGCCGTGGCCGCCGCCACCGTGCGGGCCATTGTGGGTGCCGCTGGTGTCGTGCGGCGGATGCCAGGTCGAGTCCGGGTGTGGGTGCCAGGTCGAATCGGCATGCAAATGGTGCGGATAGTGCGGATGGTGTGGCATGGTATCCAGGTGCAGCGAATCGCAGTGGTGCCCCAGGCTGTCGCCACGTTCTGTGACAGCCCAGTTGTTGAGGCCCGAGTCGGCCGAAGAAATGCCATCTTTTTGGCAGGAGTAAAGGACGCCGATCGTCAGTACGCCGGCTAGAAACAATAATTTTTTCATTGAAAAAATCGTGGATTTGGTTGCTGCAAAGCACTATTGATTTGCTGTCAGACTGTACGGAACCACGCCGGAACAGGTTGCGTGTGCAGGCCCGGAAAAGTAAAAAAATGCCCGGCGCACGCGCCGGGCATTTTTCAACTGTTTGATTTTTAGTTTATTGCAAACAAAATGCTACTGGTGTCAAAACGTGTACTGGGCCGAAACCTGCGCCACCACTGCATGGGGGGCCTCCTGCGAAGCAGCGGCGTTGCGCGAATAATCCGCCCCCAGGCGAAACACCCAATGGCTGGTTTCGAACTCCAGGGCGCCGCCCACCCGCCAGATGTTGCTGAGCCAGCGGGCTTCGGGCCGGGTCACATAATATTCAGGATCGTGATGCCCGGGGCCGGGGCCCGGACCAGGATCTTTGTCTTCAAATTCAAAACTAAAGATACCCGGCGCCACATGCACCCAACTGTGCGCCACACGCACGGAAGGCCGGATAAAAAAGCGCAGCGGCACCACATACCGAAGGCCCAGCGAGTACTGTTGTTGTTTGGGCGAAGCATCGATTTTCACCAGTTCATGGTGGGGCGAAAAGGGCTTGGGTGGCTTGCCCGGATAAATATCCTTCGGCAGGTTTTTGTCCACACAAACAGACTGACTCAGCCAATCGGCCGATGCCGTCAACCAGAACTGGTTGATGGGCCGGTATTCCAGCGCCACACCGGCGCCTTTCAGGGTCGATATGCCTGCTACCTTGGGCTGCAACTGCCCTGCCAGCAGTTGTACGCCTGCCCGGAACCGGGCCGGTGATTGGCGTTCCGGTTTGATGACCGGCGGGACCAGTGCCGCCGCCGGCACGGCGGGCCACTCCATGGCCCGTTGTGTGGCGGATGACAGCGGCGCCGGGTCAAGGGCGGCCAGTGGCGTCAGCGGCGGCGCGACGACGGGTGCAGCGGCGACCAGCGGCGCAGCCGGGTCGCCCGGGTTGTTGTTCGGTGGCGTTGGTGGGGCCTTTGCAAGGGTGGGTGTTTCGGCTGGAGCCGGCTGCTGTGTGTGGTCGGTTACCGGGGCAGTGGATGGTGGTGTAGCGGTTTGCGCATAGGCATTGTTGTTGTCGGCAGAAGGCAGTTGCGAAGAAGCATTGCCCGGTATCTTGGCAGCGGGGTGAATATGTTTGGCTTGACGGGTGTGGGTGGCCTGGGTATCTGCGATGGAGGCTCGTTGTAGTCCTATGCTGTTGGTGTGGGAAAGATCCGGATGTCGGTTGGGCAAACCCGGCAGCGGAAGGGCCGTTGGCGGGAAGGCGTCCGGGGCTGCGTCGGCGGTTTCGGCAGGCAACAAACCGGGCAGGCTGGCTGTGGGTACAGCAGGGCCTTGTTCAGCCTGCCATTCGGCGATGGCTGCGCGGAGCTCTTTGTTTTCGGCCCGGGTGTTTTGAATTTCCCAAACCAAATACGCCGCAATGGCGACCAGGCTGGCCGCCGCCAGTTTCCAAAACCGCAGGTAAGACGTGCCGCCGAGGTTGCCCGCAGCATAGGCGTCAAGCCGCTTCGACATCGCATTCCAGTTTTTCCCCTGGTTGGGAAACTCAGACTCTTCATTGAGCCGGTCGGCAAAATATTTGTCAAAATCGCTCATGGTTTTCGCGAAAATTCAAAATCTTCAGACAAAATGGATTTCAGGTGCTGCCGGGCCCGGGCCAGGTTCGACTTGGAGGTGCCCACGTTGATTTCCAGCATACCGGCAATCTCTTCGTGGGCAAAACCATCGACAACAAACAGGTTGAACACCGTGCGGTAGGCCGGGGGCAATTGGTCCAGCATGGCAAAAATTTGATCGCGGGTAAGGCTTTCAACGATACCCGAATCAGACTCGGCGTCGTGCCAGGGCTGCAAGGCCAGCATGGGCGGGGTGGACAGGCTGCTGCGGAGTCGGTCGATAGCCGTATTGATAATCACCCGGCGGAGCCACAGCCGAAAGGGTTGTTCCCCCGAATACAGATGAATTTTGGTGAATACCTTAAAAAAAGAATCGTTCACCACCTCTTCCGAGGTTTCTGAATTGCCCGTATACCGGCGCGCTATGCTCATGGCATAGTTGTAAAACATGGCATAAAGCCGATGCTGGCTGGCGCGTTTATTCTGCCGGCAACCTTCAATGACTTGAACGATATCTGCGTGCACCTTGTCTTCCACGAAAAAGGAGGTTTCCGGGTTGCGTGGGTGAATAAAAATTTTAGCAAAAAAACGAATTTACTCCAGGCCACCCGCGCAGTAAAATGGCCTTTTGCTCAAATCATCTTTCCCGGATTGTCCCTTTTTCAACGGACGATATTCTTTTTTTCAAGGCGTTTGTGCAGCGGCACCAGCAGTTGCAAGGCCGCCGACCCATACCAGGGGTGCAATTCCATGGCCAGGCGCCCGGCCTGGATGGCTGGGTCTGAGGCCGTCAGCGCGCGGGCTTCTTCCACCGTAGCGACGTTGAAAATATAAATGCCGCGCACCTCGCCGTTGTCCAAAAACGGGCCGGCCGCCACAAGTTTACCGGATTCGGCCATGCGGACAATGTTTTCCATATGCGCCTTTTGCAGGTTGGCGGCCGTCGTGGAATCCTGGCTGCGGTTTGGGCCTTTTTTCAAAAAAGCCATCACATAGGCTTTCATGCCGTAATCGTCGGCGCCCAATTGGGCGGCCAGCGCCGGGTCGTAGGGCGCGCCGGGCGCCGTAAGTTGGGCATACAAATCGGGTTGGGGCCGCTTGGCCGGGGTCGCGCAGTGGTACAGGGCCAGCGAAAAAAGAAGCCATACGGCAGGGTGTTTCATAACTTGTTCGTTTTTAATGTACACAGTAGAATGCTGCCCACGGAAGGCGGCAGCGCAGTTTTTTTACAAAAAGGTACTTTTGAACATAAATGCCCGGGGCAAACTGCGGCAATTCCGGCTTTTTTATGCTGCAAATCGACAAAACCACCACACCATGCCCATCTTCAGAGTTCTGCTCCCCCTGATTGTTTGTCTGCACGGTTTGTTGCAGGAATCCAGTGGCCAAACGGCCGACAGCCTGGTGTTCACACCGGCCGCCGCCTACCCTTATCCCGCCCCATACTCTGCCTACACCGCCCGCTTCGACCGGCTCGGCCGGCCCTATATTTATTCCGCCAATAAAGAGTACGGCGTGGTGATTTTCAAATATACCCAGGCGCCGGTGCTGACTCCCGTGCGGGTCTTCATGGTTACGCAATTTCAAAACCTGAAACCGACCGACCTGGTACAGCGAGGCCAGTACCTGTACGTTGCCCTGGGCGATTTTGAAGGCCTCTTGCCGCAGGCTGCGGGCCTGGCCATCATCGATATTTCAAACCCCGAAAGCGCCACCATCGTGGGGCAATGGAACAATCCAACATTCAACAAAGGATGCGCAGCCCTCTGTGTCGACAGTACCTATGCCTACCTGGCACTCATGGAAAAAGGCATCCTGATCCTGGACATCAGCAACCCCGCTGCCCCTGCTTTTGTTTCCCAATTCACACCCGATCTCAACTGGCCCACTCCGCCGGGCTTGTTCAATGTGCCGCATGCCAGAGGCCTGGCCCTGCGCGATACCGAGCTCTGGGTGAGTTTTGATGCCGGCGGCCTGCGCCGCATCGACATATCCGACAAACTCTCCCCCAAAGAACGCACCCAATACCTCCTCCCGGCCCTCGACGCTACAGCGCAACCGGCCTACAACTCGGCCGTCCTGGCCGGCCACTACCTGTATGCCGCCGTCGACTATTGCGGCCTGGAAGTGCTGGACATCAGCGACCCCGCCCAGCCCCAATCTGCGGCCTGGCTCAACCCCTGGAATTGCTCGAACAGCAGTTGGAACGGAAGTCCCGGCCACAGCAACCAGCTCGCCACCGCCCGGCACGACAGCCTGTTGTTCCTCTCCGGGGCCGATACCGAGCTGCTGGCTTATTCGGTCAGCAGCCCCGGGCAGCCCCGCCTCGTCGGCCAATGGGGCATGCTGCACGACAGCCTGGCCACCTGGGGCGTCGACGCCAACGACAGCCTGGTGCTGCTGGCCCAACTTTGGAACCCGCTGGATGTTCCGTTCGTGGCCAAAAAAGGCGGCCTGACGCTCCTGCGCTGGCAGTACGCCAAAACCAGTGCCGCCGCCGATCCCGCCGCCCCTGCGCCGACGCTACGCCTGGCCCCCAACCCGGTTCATCAATGGCTGCTGCTTCAATTTGAGGGCTTGGGAGAAAGCAGCTGGAGCCTGTACAACGCGCTGGGCGCCACGGTGCTGCATGGCCGGCAGCCGGCGGAGCAAGCCACCCTGCACCTGGACCTCCAACACCTGCCTCCGGGCGTTTACCGGCTTTGCTGGCGGGCCGGACAGCGGGCTGGCAGCCGGCTGGTGCTCAAGCAATAGCCGAACAACCATTGGGTTGGAGAGCCTGAAATTGAATATATTACCACGCATGGCGACGGCAATTGCCCGGGCAAACCCAAAAAAATGTGGTGCCGGTTTGTGCAAATGCACGGGAGGCTGCATCCAATCCCCGTTTCCGATTCATTTTTCAATAAACCAGTTTAACCCATGCGAATATTCATGATCAACCTGCTCCTCTGTGGGTGGGCAGTAACGCTGCGTGCCGGCGGACCGGCAGTGAGCCCCAAAATCTCGGAAGTGACGGTGTATCGTTCCGGCGCCAAAGTGAGCAGTACGGCTACCGTGAAGGTGCCGGCGGGCGCTTCGGAAGTTGTTTTTGAAAACCTGTCGCCCTATTTCAACGGCAGCAGTTTGCAGGTAAAAATCAAGGGCGATGCCCGCCTCAACTCCGCCGTTTTCCAATTGAAAACACCCGGACCGGGCCCCGAAGACCCGCGGGCGCAGGTGTTGCGCGATTCGCTGCTGTTGTTGGGCGACAACATCGTCCGCTTGAACAACGAACGCGAAGTTCTCAAAGAAGAAATCGATATGATCCGCAAAAACCAACAGCGGGTCTCTACCTACCTGCCCGGCCAAAATGGCAGCACGACCCTTTCTGTGAGCGAATTGCGCGAACTAACGGCCTATTACATTCAGCGCCTTGGCCTGGTAAAGGAGCGCAACCTCCAGCTTGATATCCAGCAGCGCTGGTTCAACAAACTACTGGAACGTATGAACCAGGACCTGCTGTTGCTCCAGCCCAATACCGCCAACCAAACCGGCGAAATCGTGCTCAAACTGGACGCCACCACCGCACAAAGCCTGGACATCACCTGCACCTATCTGGTGCTGAACGCCGGCTGGACGCCCCTGTACGACCTCCGCAGCGCCGGCCAGGACAAGCCCCTTCAACTCGTGTACAAAGCCAACGTACACAACAGCAGCGGTTTCGACTGGAAATCGGTGCTGCTGCATTTGTCTACCGCCCAGCCCCTGGCCAACAACAACCGCCCGATCCTCAACCCGGTGTTTGTGGATTTCCGGACCGTAGCCGTGTACCGCGACCAGGTCCTCAGCGCGCCCTCCACGACGAATATGTACCAACTAAAGCAACTGGAAACAGAGGACATTGCGCGCGCTGCCGATGAAGTTGTAGCACCCGAATTTGGGGCCGGCGGCGAACCCCTGGGGGCGGTCGGCGACGACAATTTCATCACCACCTTCGATTTGTCGGCCCCCCAAACGGTGCTGGCCAATGGCCAGGACAATATCGTGACCGTCGACGAACGCGAACTACCTGCTGAATATGAATACCATGCCGTGCCAAAAGTAGAATCTGCCGTATTTTTACTGGCCAAACTGACCGACTACGGCCAGTACAACCTGCTGCCGGGCACGGCCAATATTTTCTTCGAAGACACCTACGTGGGCCAAACCTGGGTAGACCCCAACATCACCGCCGACACCTTGTTGTTGTCCTTGGGCCGCGACGAGCAGATCAGTATCAAACGGGTACAGCCCAAGGATTTCAAGGAGCGGCGCAAGGTGTTCAACAGCAAGATCCGGGAAAGCTATGCGTTTGAAATTTCAATTAAAAACAACAAAAACAAAGCGATTATCGTGGATTTGCTGGACCAGATTCCAGTGTCGCGCCAAAAAGACATCGTCGTCACGCTGGACGACAAAGATGGCGCCGAATACCTGGAGGACTTTGGCAAACTCGAGTGGAAAATAGAGGTGCCACCAGGCAAAAACAAAAAAGTGCGGTTCAAATACTCTATCGAATACCCGAAAGACAAAGCCATCGGGACCTTTCGGGGCTAGAGGGAGGGAATGAATGATGAATGATGAATATTTTTGGCGTTCGCTGAGGAGGTTTCCTTCCGTTCAAGCTGAACCTATTCATCATTCATCATTCATAACTCATCATTCCAAAACATATCTCCGGAGAGATTGTTACAGACGCCATGGCGAAAAAAAAAGCAGACGAGGCCTTCGTCAATCCGATCGACAAAGATAAAATCTCCGAGACGCCGGGGCTCTTGCCCTATGCCCACCACGCGGGCAGCGCGGTGATCAAACCCGAGGACAAAGGCCGCATTCGGGGCAACGCCATGACAGCGATGTACGACCAGACGGACCGCCAGATGGAACAATTGCGCCAGCAAATGGAAACCCTGGCCCGGCAAGCCAAGTCCCTGCACAACCGCATGACGGTGTCGGAGGTGATTTACAAGGCAGAAATTCCGTTCCAGCCTGTGATCCACCACATTTACCACCTGTACCAGCGCAAATCGGACGGTACACACGTGTTGTCGATGGTATCGCCGGCCGAATGGGGCCGGCGGGCGCCTTACGATCACCTCGCAACGGTCCGGCTCCTCGGCGACCATACCTGGGAAGTGCTGGAAGGCGGTGTGTAAACAGCCCACTGTTTTTTGCCGAATGGCGAACTACTTGTTTTCCAAAACATACAAATACGCGAAGGCGCCGGGTTGCTCCACCCGTTTGATCAACCTGGCAAACTGCCCGATAACAGCCTGATCGGCGGCCATCGCCTGGCGAGCACTTTCTGAAATCACGTGGCTGTACACCAGCCAGCAGCGACTGGCGGCTGGAGTAAGTTGTTGCAAAGTAGCCCGGTCGGGACTGGCATTCCAGGGCGCCAGGAACAGTTGGCGTGCAAACTGGTAGTCCGCACGGCGGTCGTGGCATTCGCGGTAATACACCAGGGCAGCGCGGGCTTCCGTCGTCACATAGAGCAGGTCGGTTTCCTGAAAATCAGTGCGGACTTCATCCAGCACCGGGCGAATTTCTTCGATCGTGTAGGGCCTTGCCAGGTATTGCCAACCCGTTTGCAGGGAAACAACTGCCAGCCAAAGCAGCACCCAAAGTGGCCGCAGGTAGCGCAGCCCGGCCGTCCACCACCCTTGCCAGCCCATGCCTTGCAACAACATCGCCAACGGGAACGCCCAGACCAGCAGCCTGGGAATCAGGGAATACTGCCGCAGAACCGACGCCAGCAAACAGGCCAGCAGCGGCAGCACCAGCAGCCAACCCAGGCCCCCAGGCCTGCGTCCGGCTCGGTACATGCCCGAGGCGATACCGGCACTACCTACGGCCAGCGCCAACACCGTGTAGCCGGCGGTGTAGTACGGAAACGACAGCAGCAGGTCGCGCCACAGCACCCATTGGGCTTGGCTGAGCGGCAGGGCCGGCAGCAGCCAGGGGCTGTGCGAGTCGACCAGATTGTCGGCCGCCAGACTGGGCCGCAGCAGCAGGGCGTAGTACAGCCCAAAACTCAAGAGCCAGCATGCTGCCGTCAAGGATACCGCCCGCAGCCGGGACCAGTCTTTTTCGCGCCAGGCCGGGTAGCTCCAGTACAGCCCCAGCCCCAGCAAAACAAAGACCGCCGGCATCGACCACCACACCGCTACGGCGCCCGCCAGGGCCGGCCAGAACGGCCGGAACGGTTGCGCCGGCAGCCGGAGCGCCAGCGTGATCAGGCCGAGGGCCACAGCCAGGTCGCAACCGTATTGCTTACTTTCGGTCGCGTAGCGCAGAAGGATATCGGAAAAAGAAAAAACCCAGAGCGTCGGCAACAAGACCCAGGGCGAAGTGATGAACTGCCGCGCGATCCGGTAAAACAAACCCAGGGATACCAGGCCGCAGGCCAAGGGGAAAAGCCGCAAGGCCCGTTCGTTGTGGCCCAGGGTTTCGGTAACTGCCTTTTGGATCAGGGAAAACAACGGCGGCGCATACTGCCCCCGGTCGAGGGGCTGAAACAAGGCCATAAAATCTTTTTCACAAAAATTAAGGGCCAGGTTGGCTTCGTCGTGAAACAAGGAACGGTTTTGCCACCAGATCACCACGCGCAGCAGCGCGCCAGTGAATACCAGGGCTGGCGCCAGGTACCAAAGGAACGGTTCGATTCGGGGCAAAAAGGCTTGGCTGCGGTTTTCCATTGCGGGCTAAAAGTAGCGCCGGTGCGCCTGATTTTCCTGCCACTTCCTTCCTTTCACCAATAAAATTCAGGCATTCATCCAATCTTTCGCCCCAAAAAGAAAGCAATAGCGAATTTTCCCGCCGATCGGTGCAACAAACCGATCCCAAATCAGCTCCTATACTGTTATTGTTCACCACCCGCCCGTTCGCGGAATTCTTAAACAAACTACACAAAAACAGGATCGTATGAAAAAACTTTTCCTGATGGCCGCCCTGGCTTTCATGCTATCGCCTCAGTCCGCCCTTATTGCTCAGGAGTACCCAACGTACAACCCCGATGACATCAACATTGCCTACAAAAAATTCACCCTGCCCAATGGCTTGCGCCTGATCGTTCACGAAGACCACAAGGCGCCCATCGTGGCCGTCAACGTCTGGTACCACGTGGGTTCCAAAAATGAAAAACCCGGGAAAAGCGGTTTTGCCCACCTGTTCGAACACCTGATGTTCAACGGTTCCGAAAACTTCAACACCGACTACTTCCAGGCCCTCGAAGCCATCGGCGGTACCGACCTCAACGGCACCACCAGCGAAGACCGCACCAACTACTTCCAGAATGTGCCCGTGGGCGCTCTCGACCAGGTGCTCTGGCTCGAAAGCGATCGTATGGGCCACCTCCTGGGCGCTATCGACCAGGCCAAACTGGACGAACAGCGCGGGGTCGTGCAAAATGAAAAACGCCAGGGCGAAAACCAACCCTACTCCCTGGGCTACGACATCATTCAAAAAGAAATGTACCCACCGCACCACCCCTACGGGCACACGGTGATCGGTGAAATGGCCGACCTGAACGCCGCCAGCATCGAAGACGTACACGAATGGTTCAAATCCTACTACGGCGCCGCTAATGCCGTACTGGTCGTAGCCGGCGACATCACCGCCGATGCCGCCTATGAAAAAGTGCTCAAATACTTCGGCAACATCCCGGCTGGCCCCACCATCGCCCGCCCGGGGGTCAATATCCCCGTGCGCACCAACGATACCCGCGGCACCTACCAGGACCGCGTGCCGGAAGAACGCATCAACATGGTTTGGCACATGCCCAACTGGGGCACCCAGGAAACCGTATGGCTCGACCTGGCTTCCGATGTGCTGGCTGCCGGCAAAAACAGCCGCCTGTACAAGAAACTGGTCTACGAAAAACAAATTTGCAGCTCGGCCTTTGCCTTTATCAATGCCTCTGAAATCTCCGGCGAGTTTATCGTGCAAGCCAACGTAAAAGTTGGCAAATCGATCGAAGAAGTGGAAGCCGCCCTCAACGAGGTCATGAATGATTTCATTACCAATGGCCCCACCGAAGCCGAGGTAAACCGCGTGAAAGCCGCCTACTTTGCCAACTACATCAAAGGCCTCGAGCGCATCGGCGGCTTTGGCGGCAAAAGCGACATCCTGGCTCAAAATGAGGTGTTTGGCAACAGCGCCGACTACTACAAAAAAGTACTGCGCTGGTACAACAGCACCACAGCCAAGAACATCCACGACGCCAGCAAAAAATGGCTCAGCCGTGGCCGCTTTACCCTCACCTGCACGCCCTTCCCGGAATACGCCGTCAGCGGCACGGAAGCCGACCGCAGCAAAGCGCCCGAAGTCAGCAAGGAAGTGAATGCCCAATTCCCCGACATTCAGCGCGCCACCCTCAAAAACGGCATGAAAGTGGTGCTCACCCGCCGCACCGAAAGCCCGACCGTAGTGATGAGCATGATGTTTGATGCCGGCTATTGCACCGACAAACTCGGTGGCAAACCCGGCCTGGCCAACATTGCCATGAACATGCTCGACGAAGGCACCAAATCGATGACCAGCCTGCAAATCAACGAGAAAATGCAGTTGCTCGGCGCTTCGATCAATACCTTCAGCGACCTCGACTACTCCTACGTCAACCTGAATGCCCTCAAACAGTCGCTCGATCCCAGCCTCGACCTGATGGCCGAGGTCGTGCTGAACCCGGCCTTTCCGGCAGCCGACTTTGACCGCCTGAAAAGCCAGCAAATCAGCGGCATTCAGAATGAAAAGAAAAACCCGCAGGGCATGATCATGCGCGTGATGCCGGAATTGCTCTACGGCAAAGACCACCCCTACGGCATGCCCATGTCGGGTACAGGCGAAGAAGAGGCCGTATCGGCCATGACCCTCGACGATGTGCGCGGTTTTCAGCAAAAATGGCTGCGGCCCAACAACGCCACCATCGTGGTCACCGGCGATGTCACCATGCCGGAACTGGTAGAAAAACTGGAAAAACGCTTCAGCACCTGGTCCAAAGGCGACGTGCCGAAAAAAGTCATCCCGGAAGTCAAATCCAACAACAACGGCAAGATTTTCCTGATTGACCGTCCGGAGAGCCAGCAGAGTTTGATCGTTGCCGGCTACCTCACCAAGCCCTACGGCCAACTGGATGAAACGGCTATCGAGCAAATGAACAACGTGCTGGGCGGCGACTTCACGAGCCGGATCAACATGAACATCCGGGAAGACAAGCACTGGGCCTATGGCGCCAGTTCCTTCATCGCCAACACGGCCGGCCAACGCCCCTACCTGGTGTTTGCCCCGGTACAAACCGACAAAACCAAGGAAAGCGTGCAGGAAATCGTCAAGGAGGTCAATCAGTTTGTCGGCGACAAACCCATGACCCAGGCCGAGTTTGACAAAACCAAACAAAACACCGTGATGGGTATGGCCGGTATGTGGGAAACCAACGGCGCCGTCAATGCCAGCGCCCGCAACCTGGTGAAATACAACCTGAAAGACGAGTACTGGAAAACCTACAGCCAGCGGGTGCAAAACCTGGGCCTGAAAGACGTACAAAACGTAGCCAAAACGATCGTACAACCCAACAACCTCGGCTGGTTCCTGGCCGGCGACGCCGAAAAAGTGATGCCGGGCCTGCAACAACTGGGCATGGAAGTGATTCAGATCAATGCCGAAGGCAAAGTGGTGACGAAAAAAGCGAAGCCGTAATAAAAATTTAGCGGAGGTCTTTTGCTACCTCCCGGGGCGGCTTGCAACAGCAGGCCGCCCTTTTTATTTGGCGCTGCAGCAACATACTTTTGCCCATTTTCTCCCGTTAACCCAATTTTGGAATACCCAACCGATCCGTGCCCCGCATGAATGTTTTTCCGTTCTTCAGCCTCTTTCGCATAAGCCTGTTTTTCCTGGCCTTGCCGATCCTGTTGCCGGCTCAATCCGAACCCATCGCTACCGCTCCGCTCCACCCGGACAGCCTGCCGGAGCGCCCGGTTTTGCTTGTTTTTTCGGGTTCAGACTGGTGTGTCCCCTGTATCCGACTGGAGCAAGAACTGCTTTCCGACTCCGTTTTTTTGGCATTCGCCAATCGCCAACTCAGCGTCGTCAAAGCCGATTTTCCGCAGCGAAAAAAACTCAGCGCCGCCCAGGAGCAAAGCAACGAGCAACTCGCCGCCCGCTACAACCCCGAAGGCGCCTTCCCCAAACTGTTGCTCTTGCGCCCCAACGGCAGTGTTTGGGCTACCCTGCATTGGAAAAACCAGGATGCCCGTACCTTTGTGGACCAACTCAACAACTGGCTACAACCGCACTGAGTATGCAGGAATACCGTCGATATGCTCTCCTCATGGGCTCTGCCTTCGAGTTTGTGGTGGCTACGCCTGCGGGCGCCGCCGCTGCCGGGCGCCTGCTCGACGCCTGCGTAGCGGAGGTGCAGCGGATCGAGGCCTTGCTGACGGAGCACGACGAGCATTCGGACACCGCCCGTATCGTTGACCAGGCCGGCCAACAGCCGGTAGAAGTTGCGTCCGAAACCTACGCGCTGTTGCAACGCTGCCTCGACTTGTCGCGGCTCACCCGGGGCGCTTTCGATGTGACGGCGGTGTTGTTCAAAAAAATATACCGCTTCGACCAGCAGTCTGCCGAAATGCCCGTCCCCGCCGCCATCCGGGCGATCCTGGCGCAAACCGGCTACGAGCACATCCGTTTGCTGCCCCCCAACCGGGTTTTTCTTGAAAAAACCGGCATGCGCCTCGGGTTTGGCGCCATTGGCAAAGGCTATGCGGCCGACCGCGTGCGGGCGCTGCTCCAGGCCAGCGGGGTGCAGAGTGGCGTGGTGAATGCCAGTGGCGACCTCTGTCTCTGGGGCTTGCGCCCCGACGGGCTCCCCCGCCACATCGGTATCGCCCACCCCGACCAGCCCGAGCGGCTGCTGCTCCACCTGCCTGCTCCGGCCGCCGGTATGTGCCTCGCCACATCGGGCAATGCCGAGCAATATTTTGAATACCAGGGCCGCCGCTACGCCCATACCATCGACCCCCGAACGGGTCTGCCGGTCGTGGGTGTAAAATCGGCTACCGTGTTCAGCCCCAGTGCCGAGCTGTCGGACGCCCTGGCTACGGCCCTCACGGTACTCGGCGCCGCAGAAGGCATAGCCTTGCTGGATGCCCTGCCGGACACCCACGGCTTTGTGCTGGACCACCAAAACCGCCTCTTTGCTACTCAACACCTTCAACTCCATTTGTATGACCCAATTCCGGTGTAAGTACCTGAGCCACTGGCTCCGCACGAGCCTTTTTTGCATTGGACTGAGCGCCTGCCAATCGGTCAAGCCCTACCAACGGGCCTACCTCAACGACGCCGACATGCAACTGGGCGCCCGCCCGGAGCAGCGCTTCGAACAAGGCGTCCAAAGTTACCGGGAAGGCGCTGTGGGCGGGCAAAGCGGCAAAGCCGCCGGTGGCTGCGGCTGCAATTGAGGTTAGAGGGTTGGATGGTTAGAAGGTTGGAGGGTTGGAGGGTTGGACGGCAAGGGTTGGAGGGTTGGATGGTTGGGGGGGGGCAGAGAGGTTAGAAAAGTTAGAGAGCTTAGAGAGGTTGCTGGGCGAAGTCTTCTGACTTCGCTCTTCTATACGCCGGACTTCGTCCGGAAAAACAAAACAAAAGCGGGCAAAGCCCGCCAGATAGTAGAACGAAGTCTGAAGACTTCGCCCAGCAGATCAAAGACCCTCGGATATGAGGCGAGTGCCTGAAGACCCTCACCAGCACCTTTATTTTTTTTATGTCGACGCACTTTTGTTAAAATTTCAAGCCAACCGTCCAACCGTCCAACCTTCCAACCTTCTAACCCTCCAACCCTCCAAGCATAAATGTTGAAAAGAAATGTAGTGTTTGGGTTTTTGATGTCGTGGCTGAGTTCTTTTGCACAAAGGCCAGACAGTTCGTTTGTCAAACGGAAGCCCTCGAAGACGGATATTGCGGTGGTGTATGCCCACTATGTGCAGGACGGGCAACATTCGGCGGTGACAGGCGGCCAGGGCACCGAGCGGTTGCAAGTGTATGCGCCAGACTTGACGATCAGTCAACAGCGCGATTCCATTCACCGGTTCACCTTGAATGCCGGGGTGGACGTGGTCAGTTCCGCTTCGACGGACCGGATTGATTTTGTGCGATCTTCGGCCTCCAGCAAGGATACGCGCATGCACCTCAACCTGGGCTATGCCCGGCCGGTCGGGGTGCAAGGCTGGTCGACGGGTGTGGGCTTGAGCGGATCGGCGGAGTCGGATTATTTGTCGGTCGGCGGCTCCATTTCGGCGGAGCGGGCTTTACCCGGCGCCAACCGGCGCTATGGCCTGCGCCTTGACCTGTTTTTTGACGACCTGCGCTGGGGCCGGTTCAACAGCGACTATCGCCGACCTGTGCGCCTGGTGTATCCGTCTGAGTTGCGGGGGCAGCAGTGGTTTACGGCGTACCGCCGGCAATCGTACAACCTGCAAGCCCACTTCGAACAGGTGATCAACCGCCGCCTGAACCTCGGCATTTACCCTGGGCTAAGCCTCCAGCACGGCCTGCTATCGACGCCGTTTCACCGGGTGTATTTCAACGACACCAGCGCCACCGTGCGCGTTGAGAACCTGCCCCAGCGGCGCATCCGTTTTGCGCTGGGCACACAGGCCAATGCGTTTTTGGCTGACCGCTACATCCTGCGCAGTTTGTATCGCTTTTATGCCGACAATTTTGGCATCCTGAGCCATACCGTCGAACTGGAGTGCCCGGTCAAAATTACACCCCAGTGGTCGCTGGGGCCGGTCTTGCGCTGGTACACCCAAACGGGCGCCCGGTATTTCAAACCCTACGGTGAACACGCCCCGGAGCAGCGATTTTACACCTCCGACTATGACCTCTCGGCTGTTCAAAGTTATGAACTCGGCGCCGCCCTGCGCCTCGCCCCATTCCGGCACCTGACCCGCCGCCTGACATTCAACACCCTGCAACTCCGCTACATCTGGTACCGCCGCAGCGATGGTTTGCAAGCCCATATGCTTACCCTGCGGCTGGAGGGGGTTTTTGAATGATGAATGATGAGTTTTTGAATGATGAATATTTTTTGGGTTCGCGGCAGGCTTTTAAGGCCCGTTCAAGCCGAACCCCATTCATCATTCATAACTCATCATTCATCCTTCAAAAACCTACCCGGCTTCGAACACCATGGCTTCGTGGCTGAGTTTGCGGAAATCCACGGGTGCTACGGCGGAAACGCCTTGTTCGGGCATGTAGACGCCGTAGATGGTGTCGACGGCGGCCATGGTGGCTTTGTTGTGGGTGACCACGATAAACTGCGAGTCCTTGGAAAACTGGCGGATGATGCGGTTGAATTTTTCGATGTTGGCGTCGTCCAGCGGAGCGTCGACCTCGTCGAAAATACAAAAGGGGGCCGGTTTGAGCAGGTAGAGGGCAAAGAGCAAGGCCGTGGCGGTGAGGGTCTTTTCGCCGCCGGAGAGTTGGGCGATGGTTTGGGGGCGCTTGCCTTTGGGTTTGGCGATGATGTTGATGTCGGAGTCGAGCGGGGTGTCGGGGTGGGTGAGCAGGAGGTCGGCGGAGTCGTCTTCGGTGAAGAGGGTGCGGAACACCTGGATGAAGTTTTCGCGCACCTGCTGGAAGGATTCGAGGAAGCGCAGGGTAGCGGTTTCCTCGATTTCTTTCATCGTCTGGATGAGGTTTTCCTTGGCGGCCAGGATGTCGTTGCGCTGGCCGGCGATGCTGTCGTAGCGCTCTTTGATTTCGTTGTAGGCCTCTACCGCCAGGGGATTGATTTCGCCGTAGGTGTCGAGGCGGCGTTTGAGGTTGTTGACCTCGCGCTCCAGGGTATCGCGGTCGTATTTGGGGTCGGGTTCGTTGTTGATGACGTCGTTGACCGACATGCCGAATTCGGCGCGCAGGCGTTCGCCGATGGCGGTAATTTCAAATTTGACATCGCTGAATTTGTCCTTCAGGCGGTTGATCATGCCTTGCAGGTCTTGCTGGCTGCGGTAGAGCTCGCGCAGGGCGTTTTCGCGCTCGTGAATTTCGTTGCGGGCTTTAAAATACACCTGCTCGGCTTCGCTGAGGGTGGCTTCGCGGGCCTTTTTTTCGGCGTAGCCGGCTGATAATTCCTGCTCAAGGCGGGCAATTTCGGCGCGGACAAACGCGGTTTCCTCGCTGTTTTTGACCTGGGTGGCCTGGTTTTGTTGGGTTTGGGCCTGCAATTCGGCGCGGCGTTTTTCGCGGAAACTCAGTTCCTGCTGAAACACGTTCACTTTGTTTTGCTGGCGGATAAACTCGATGTTTTTCTGGTTGTACTCGTGGCTGTTGCGGCTGAGTTGCTCGGCCACTTCGCGGAAACTGCCGTCGGCGCTGCTCAGGCGCTCGCGGAGGGCGGTGGCGGCG
This sequence comes from Saprospiraceae bacterium, assembly GCA_020846655.1. Lineage (GTDB taxonomy): Bacteria > Bacteroidota > Bacteroidia > Chitinophagales > Saprospiraceae > M3007. The sequence goes on from JADLDL010000223.1 coordinate 16,566, forward strand.
GCCTGGTGGCCGCCCAGTTGGGTTTCGATGTCGGCGTTGCTGCTGACCAGTTGGCGGATGAGGTCGCCGCTTTCGGCGGCTTTGGCATCGAAATTCTGGACAAAGGTGGCGATGTTGTCGATCCGGGCGCGCAGGCCGGCCTGTTCGGACTGTAGCCGCCCCAGGGCTTCGCGTTCCCGCGTGAGGAAGGTGGATTGGTCGGCGTTTTTCAGGCTTTGCAAATGCGTGCGCAGGGTAGCCAGGCGGTTGTTGTAGTCGGTTTCGGCGGCTTCGAGTTTTTTGATCTCGGTTTCCAGGATTTCCAGGTTCTTTTTCCGCCCGATTTTTTTGCCCTCAAACAAACCGACCGATCCGCCGCTGAGGCTGAAACGGCGACGCACAAAAGTGCCGGAGCGCGAGAGTAGGGTAGGGCTGCGGCCTTCGGTATCGGCGGCGGCCAGGGAGGCACTGAGCAGTTCTTTGCCGTTGTCGTCTACAATCAGCACATTTTCAAGCAAGTAGGCCACCAGGGGGCGGTATTGCGGGTCCACCTCCACGAGGCTGATGGCTTCGATGCCGGCGGGCAGCAGGGTGAGCGGCGGGGCGTAGTGGGCAAAAGCGTCGAGCAGGAAAAAGTTGGCGCGGCCTTTCTGGCTGCGGCCGAGCAACTGGATGGCCTGCACGGCGGCATCGGCATCGGGCACCACGTAGTAGTTGAGGTAGGGTTCCAGGTAATTTTCGATGATGACCCGGTATTCTTCGCGCACGTAGATCAGGTCGCTGAGCAGGGGGCAGTTTTTGGCCCAGTCTTTTTGTTGGCTCAGGAACTTGATGCTTTCCGGAAAGCCTTCGAGGCTCTCCACCATGCTTTTGGTGAGTTTAAATTCGTTGCGCTTGGCGTCGAGCAGGCGGTTGTGATCGGCCAGTTTTTTGGTCATGGCCTCGATGTCGCGTTCGGCGTTGGCGATATCGTTTCGTCGTTTTTCTTCGAGGCTTTCGAGGCCGGCAATTTTTTCCTGCTGGGCGCCGGCGAGTTGGTCGATGCCCTGGATTTTGGTTTCCAGGTCCTGCATTTCGCTGCGGCGCTGGGCCACATCGGCGAGGGTGCGCTCCACGTCGCGGCGCAGGTTTTCGATTTGGTTTTGCTGAACCGCCTTTTGTTTTTCGAGTTCGACGATGATGCGCTCGATGTTTTGTTGTTCGCGGACAAACTCGTCGAGGTTGCCTTTGAGCAGGCTGTGGTCGCTGCGGACCTTTTCGAGGATCAGCCGGGCTTGTTCGAGGGCTTCCTCAAATTCGGTTTCCAGGCGTTTTTCGTAATTCAGGTCTGTTTGGTAGCCTTCGATTTCGCTGCTGAGTTGGCGCAGGGTGTCGGCGGCGCGTTGGATCTGGTCGTCGAGGCGGCGGGCGTCCTGCTCCACGAAGGAGAGTTTTTGCGCCAGCATATTTTTTTCATTCTCCTTGCCCCGGATCCGACCGGTGAGTTGGTTGACTTCCTGCTGGTGGGTGCTCAGGGAGCTCTCTTTGTCGGTGTGGGTTTTGCGCAGGGCTTCGATATCGGCCTCAAGTTGGCGGGCTTTGGCTTCGGCGCCGCGGTACTGGTCTTCTTCGCGGGTGATCTGGCCTTCGAGTTCTTTGTAGGCTTTGCGGTGCCGCACGAGGTTTTGAACGGCCAGTTCGACGCTAAGTTTTTTGTACTCCTCTTTCATCTCGTAGAACCGCTGGGTGCGCTGCGCCTGTTTTTCGAGTTTTTTCAACTGGTCTTCGATCTCGTAGAGCAAGTCTTCGACGCGGTCGAGGTCGGCAGCGGTGGCTTCGAGTTTGACCTGGGTTTCGTGTTTGCGGGCTTTGTATTTGCTGACGCCGGCGGCCTGCTCGAACATGCGGCGTCGGGCTTGCTCGCGGTCGCTGAGCATATCCTCCACCATGTTGAGGGCGATGATGGCGTAGGAATCGGCGCCGATACCGGTGTCGAGAAACAGGGAGGTGATGTCTTTGAGGCGGCAGGGTACGCCGTTGAGGCGGTATTCGCTTTCGCCGCTGCGGTAGAGCAGGCGGCTGATGGTGACGTTTTGGTACTCGGTGGGCAGGATGTTTTTGGAGTTCTCGAAGGTCAGCGACACCTGGGCCATTTGCGCTTCCTTGCGCTTTTTGGTGCCGTTGAAAATGACGCTCACCATCTTGTCGAGACGCAACTGGCTGCTTTTTTGCTCGCCCAATACCCAGCGCACGGCATCCACGACATTGCTTTTGCCCGAGCCGTTGGGGCCCACCACGCCGGTGACGTCGGAATTGAAATGAATGACGGTTTCGTTGGCAAACGATTTAAAACCTTTCAGTTCTAAGGATTTCAGCCGCATATCTGTTCGAGTCGAATGTCGTGAGTGTTTTTTGCCAGGGGCAATACTGGCGAAAAAGGCCAAAAAAGCGGGCAAAAATAGGGAAATGAGCAGGAATTTGTCAGGAAAGTTACCAACAGGAAGTGGCGCAGGGAGATCAGGGGCTGTTGCTTCAAATTCCCGCCGGGCCTCAAGGCTAAAAAGGTTAAAAAATGAGTAGATTGTACAAAAGCCGTAATTTTCCCGCCGCTTATCCCAAAAGGATAGCCATTTACCAAATATAGGTCCCTACCCTTATCCTTGCCCAACCCGTTTTGGAGCGGATTTTGCGGCATTTTCTGTCTGCCCTTTTTTGATAATCGATTTCTCAACTTCGGTCTTTAATGATGAAACTCATCCGTTTCCTCTGCCTCCTATTTTTTACCCCCTCCTTGTTGAATGCCCAGGCGACTTGGGAAATCGGTATTGCCGGCGGCGCCACGGCCTATGCCGGCGATGTGAACGCCGAACGATTTTACGATCTGGACAATAAAAACCTGGGCTATGGCCTCCTCGTACGCCGGCATTTCAGCCCGGTGATCGCCCTGCGGCTCAATTATTTAGGTGGAAAAATTTCCGGTGACGAGTCTCATTTTTCCGAACCCTTCTGGCGAAAAGAACGCGCCTTTCAGTTTGATACCGATTTTCATGAAGCCAGTCTCCTGCTCGAATGGGACATCTTCGGCCAACGCCGGCGCAACGGCTGGCGCTTCCGCAAAATATTCGCCCCTTATGTGTTTGCCGGCGCCGGATATAATTTTTTTACGCTGCATACCGACTACAACGACGCCCCCGAACTCAACCCCAGCGTGCCGGCAGACCGGATTCTGGCCGACAAAAACAAGCGCCAAACCTCGCCTACTCCAGTGCTGCACGTAGGCGGCGGCTTCAAATGGGACCTCGGGCGCTATTGGCTGCTGGGGTTTGAACTAGGGCTCCGGCCGGTGTTCTCAGACTACATCGACGGGATCAGCCAATCGGGCAACCCGGACCAACGCGACTGGTATGCCTTCGGCGGCATCACCCTCTCGCACCGTATCCGCGAGGTGGACACCGACCGCGACTGGATCCCCAACCACCGCGACAAATGCCCCCTGGCGCCCGGTTTCAAAGCAATGAAAGGCTGCCCCGATGCCGATGGCGACCGCATCACCGATGGCGAAGACGATTGCCCCGACCAGCCCGGCGTACCCTCAGCAAAAGGCTGCCCGGACGCAGATGGCGACGGCACCCGCGACTCTTTCGACCTCTGCCCCGAAGCCATAGGCTTGCTGACCCAGTGCGGCTGCCCGGACCGCGATGGCGACACGGTGCCCGACCCTGAAGATGCCTGCCCCGACTCTGCCGGCGTGGTTTTCCTGTTCGGCTGCCCGGACGGCGACCAGGACGGCATCGCCGACCGCGACGACAAATGCCCCGACCAGGGTGGGCGTATTTTGCCCAACGGCTGTCCGGACCAGGATGGCGATGGGGTAGAGGATGCCCTGGACCGCTGCCCGGCACAGCACGGCCTGGCGCAGTTTCAGGGCTGCCCCGACACCGACGAGGATGGCATCGAGGATGACTTGGACAAATGCCCCGCCGTGAAGGGCGTCCTGGCCTTCGAGGGTTGCCCGGACACCGACAACGATGGTATCCAGGACTCGCTGGACCGCTGTCCGCTCATCAGCGGCCTGGAAAAATTCCAGGGCTGCCCCGATACCGACGGCGATGGCCTGGAAGATGCCTTGGACAAATGCCCGACGGTAGCCGGTACAGAGGCCAACAAGGGCTGTCCGGAATTGAAAAAAGAGGTGAAAAAGCAGATAGCCAAAGAGGTGCGGAACATCCAGTTTGAGACGGCTTCGGACAAACTGACGGCCGCCTCGGTGCCGGTACTGGAGCACCTGGCGGAAATCCTGCAAGGATACCCGAACTACAAGGTGAATGTGTCGGGCCATACGGACAGCCAGGGGCCCGACAAAAAGAACCTCGCCTTGTCGGACCGGCGGGCCAACCGTTGTGTGGAAAAACTGGTGGAGTTGGGCATTGAAAAGGAGCGCCTTACGGCAAAAGGTTTTGGGGAACGCAAGCCCATTGCGAGCAACAAAACAGCCAAAGGCAAAGCGAAAAACCGCCGGGTGGAGTTTGAATTGGTGCGGATGTATTGATCGGGGCCAGGCGGCTACACCGTTTTACGGAAAAATAAAAAATGGGCTGCTTTTCACCCGAAAAGCAGCCCATTCTCTAATGTATACTTCGTACTAAAAAATCATTTTCGCTCATTCATCATTCATCATTCACTCTCCGGCTTCTTCTTTGAGTTCGCGTTCGATTTCTTCCATTTTCACAAAATCGATGGCTTCGCTGAGGGTAGGGAGCATAGTGAGGATGGTATCGAGTCGGGAAATTTCGATCAGTTTGGTGACCATGGGCTGTAATTTGCCGGCAATAATGAAGGAACCCGTGTCTTTCCAGATGCGGTGCGCTGTCAAAATGGCACTCAGTCCGCTGGAGTCAACAAATTTGACTTGCGACAAGTCGAGGATCAGGTGGCGGATTCCTTCCTGGTTTAGAAAAATAAAATCACTCTTCAGACCCGGCGCAATGGTGGAATTCAGGTTTTCTTCGCCGAGTGTCAAGACAGCATACTGGTCTTGTTTATCGATGTTGTACTTCATAGTGATCTGATTTACAGCGTAGTGAAGGGATAGCAGCAACCTTTTGTCGCTGTGTGCGCTCAAAAATGCCTGCAAATGTAGGGATTGCCGGGCGCTTTTCGACAACAAAATGAATCCCTTTTTTCCAAGGCCATTTTACCTGACAGGGCGTCAGGCTGTACATACTGGCATTATTTTTACCAGAAGAAATGGACAACTTGGTCCGGCCCGTTTCTCCCACCAGAAGGAAAGACGAAAACCTGCTCGTCTATTTTTTGTTAAAAGAAATCCCGGTTCGGGAAGAAATTCTTGAATATTACCCGGCAATAAGGTTAAACTTGTCCCAACTTTAAATGGGACGGATTTATACCAGCGTGTTTTGCGTTTATTGCTTTTACCTGATCATTTCACCCTTGTTTGGTACAATGAATAAAAAGTTTTCCCCGATTGTCAAGCAAATCATCCACCAGAGTGGCCAGGAAGCCCGGCGCCTGGGGCATGATTATATTGGCGCCGAGCATTTGTTGCTGGGCATGATCGCCGAACGCGACAGCCTGCCGGTGCGGGTGCTCGATGCCTTGCTGGTAGATGTACACGATTTAAAAAAACGACTCGAACGCTCCATCCCGCGCTACAGCGCCTATCCGCCCGCCGAAAACCTGTTTGTCGGCGAATTTCAGGTGACCACCCAGGTACAACGCGTCCTGAAAGTCACCTTCCTGGAAGCCAAATTGATGAAAAGTGAGGAAATTTATCCCGAACACCTGATGCTTTCCCTGCTCAAACATACCGATACATTTGCGACCAAACTTTTAAACGAATACGACGTGGACTACGATAATTTCAAAAAAGAACTGGAATACGTGCGCTCCGAACAAGATCTCACGCATCCCAACCTCTTCTCGCAGGCGTCGAGCGAAGGCTCCGGCGAATACGACGAAGACGAGGACCGCAACTTCCGGTCCAGCCAAAAAGGCCAGCAAAAAAGCCGGACGCCGGTGCTCGATAATTTCGGCCGCGACATCACCAAACTGGCCGAAGAATCCAAACTCGACCCGATCATCGGGCGTGAAACGGAGATTGAGCGCGTGAGCCAAATCCTCAGCCGCCGCAAAAAGAACAACCCCATCCTGATCGGCGAACCCGGCGTGGGCAAAACCGCCATCGTGGAAGGCCTGGCCCTGCGGATCATGCAGAAAAAAGTGAGCCGCACCCTGTTCAACAAACGCATCGTGATGCTCGACCTGGCTGCCCTGGTGGCCGGTACCAAGTACCGCGGCCAGTTTGAAGAACGGATCAAGGCCATCATGAACGAACTGGAAAAAAGCCGCGACGTGATCCTGTTTATCGACGAGATCCACACCATCGTGGGCGCCGGCGGCGCTACCGGCTCGCTGGATGCGTCCAATATTTTCAAACCCGCGCTCGCCCGTGGCGAACTCCAGTGCATCGGCGCCAGCACCCTCGACGAATACCGCCAGTACATCGAGAAAGACGGCGCCCTCGACCGCCGTTTCCAAAAGGTTATGGTGGACCCGCCCAGCCAGGAAGATACCATCCATATCCTGCAGAACATTCAGCCCAAATACGAAGAGTTTCACAACGTGACCTATTCGCCGGAGGCGGTGAAAGCCTGCGTACGACTCAGCGACCGCTACATTACCGACCGCTTCCTGCCGGACAAAGCCATCGACGTGCTCGACGAAGTGGGCGCCCGTGTTCACCTGAAAAACATCGTGGTGCCCAAGCACATCGAAGAACTGGAGGCCAAAATCGAGGAACTCAAAGAGCAGAAAAACCAGGCCGTCAAAAACCAGCAATACGAAGACGCCGCCAACCTGCGCGATCAGGAAAGCAAACTCGTCCGCCAGTTGGAATTTGCCAAAGTGGAGTGGGAAGAAGAAAGCAAAACCAAGCGCTACCCCGTCGAGGAAGATGATATTGCCGAAGTAGTGGCTATGATGACCGGCATACCGGTGAAAAAAGTAGCCACCAGCGAAAGCAAAAAACTGGTGAACATGTCCGACGACCTGCGCAAAATGGTCATCGGCCAGGAAGAAGCCATTACGAAAATTGCCAAAGCCATCCAGCGCAACCGCGTAGGCCTCAAAGACCCGCGCAAACCGATCGGTTCCTTTATTTTCCTCGGCCCGACCGGGGTGGGTAAAACGGAATTGGCCAAAGCGCTGGCCCGCTACCTGTTCGACAGCGAAGACGCCCTGGTGCGCATCGATATGTCGGAATACATGGAAAAATTCTCGGTGAGCCGCCTGATCGGCGCGCCTCCCGGCTATGTGGGCTACGAAGAAGGCGGTCAACTGACCGAAAAAGTGCGGCGCAAGCCCTACTCCGTGGTCTTGCTCGACGAGATCGAAAAAGCCCACCCGGACGTGTACAACATCCTGCTACAGGTGCTCGACGACGGCCAATTGACCGACGGCCTGGGCCGCAAGGTGGATTTCAAAAACACCATCATCATCATGACCTCGAACATCGGGGTACGCGACCTGAAGGACTTTGGCCAGGGCGTCGGTTTTGCCACCAAAGCCCGCCAGGAAGCCGCTGAGGACAACGCCAAATCGGTGATCCAGCGCGCCCTGAAAAAAACCTTCTCGCCGGAGTTCCTGAACCGGATCGACGACGTGATGGTGTTCAATTCGCTGGGCCGTGCAGAGATTTTCAAAATCATCGACAACGCGCTCGCCGGCTTGATGAAGCGCCTGAACAATATGAAGTTTACGCTGACGCTCAATGAAGAAGCGAAAGACTTTGTGGCGGAAAAAGGCTACGACCCGCAGTTTGGCGCGCGGCCGCTCCACCGGGCAATTCAAAAATACATCGAGGATCCGCTCGCCGAGTTTATCCTGAGTGAAAACCCGGGCGAAGGCGCCGCCTTGCAGGCTACCTTGAACGACGAAAAAGACAAACTGGTGGTCACGTTCTTTACGGAAGAAAGCCCCAACCTGTCGAAGGAAAACAAGGAAGAGAACAAGGAAAGCGACAAGTTGAATGCCTGATCCACATCAGGTCCACACATAAAAAAACGGGCGGTTCCGCGAGGAAACCGCCCGTTTTTTTTATTCAAACTTTACCTGCATTACTTCTTTTTCGACCACTCAGCGATCGATTTTTCGTTCATGCGCGGGTAGTCGGCGTTGCCGTCGGCTTTAGCCAGTTCGGTGCTTTTGTTGGCCGTAGCGATAGCGTCTTTGTACTGACCCAGTTCAGCCTGGATGTTGGCTTTCAGGCGCAGGATCCAGAATTTGTCGCCGCCTTTTTCCAGGCAGGAGTTTACCCAGGCCAGGGCTTGCTTCATGTCTTTTTTCGACTCGTAGTAGTAGCGGGCTGCTGCGTAGTAGTCGTTGGCTTTCGGGCCGGCCATGGTGGCGGTGATATCACTCATCACTTTGGCATCGGTGTTCACCGTGATCGGCACTACCACCTTGGTGTTTTCCCAGGAAATTTCCAGGTCGGCGCCATCGTTGCGCAGGTTGGAGATTTCCATGGTAAAACTTTCCACTTTGTTGCTCAGCGCCTGTACGGGCACTTTTACGCGGCCAGCCACATCTTCTTCTTTGAATTCTTTGGCATCCGGAGCGCCCCAGAAAGTGGTGTTTTTGTAAAAAATGATGGTCCACTCTTTTTGGTCCGGAATCGTGTACAAGGCGTAGGTGCCTTTGGGCAGGGAAACACTGGACACCTGGGCGTCGTCGCTAAACGAAACTTTGGTGGACGCGTTGGCGCCCGTGCGCCACAGTTCGCCGAAGGGTACCAGGTCGCCGAAAATTTTGCGGCCTTTGGCGCTGGGGCGGGAGTATTCCAGGTCCATCGTGATCAGGCCGACTTCCTGGTTGATTTTGGCTACCGGGCTCGGTGCGGGCGTTTTGATTTGTGCCTGGCTCAGCGTCGCGGCTGCAAAAAGGGAAAGAACTGTAAGACAAAATGATTTCATCATGTGTAAGAATAGTTTTTTCGATGTAACAACTCGTGAAATAAATGGTTGGCAAAGGTGATAAATTCGCGCTTCACAACAGACACCCTATGCTGCAATTTTCCTGCATTCCCTTTGATCTGCTCACGGCTGGCGAACTTTATCAAATCATGGCCTTGCGCCAGGAGGTTTTTGTGGTGGAGCAAAACTGTCCGTACCTCGATGCCGACGGCAAAGATTTGCGCTCCTGGCACCTGATGGCCCGCGACGGCGAGGGGCGTTTGCTGGCCTACACGCGGCTGCTGCCGGAGGGCGTTTCGTACCCGGGCTACACCTCGATTGGCCGTGTGGTGAGTGCGCCGGCGGCGCGGGGCACAGGGGCGGGCCGCGAAATTGTGCGCCGCAGCATTGCCATGTGCTGGCATTTGTTTGGCGAAACACCGATCAAAATCGGTGCGCAGAGTTATCTGCTGGCCTTCTACAGCAGCCTGGGCTTTCGTTCCACCGGCGAAGAATACCTCGAAGACGGCATTCCACACACCAAGATGATCCTGCCGGCAGTCGGTTAGCGCAACAGCAGGTCGATGTCGCCGGCCAGTTCGAGGCCGCTGGTGCGGGCTGTGCCTTCGAAGATGCGGCGGCCGTTTTCCAGGAGTTCGGCCTGCACGGTGGCTTGCAGGCTTTCGTTGATTTTTCCGGTCATTTCGCCCGACACCGGCGATACCAGCGTAGTACCTGGCGCTTGCCGGGCCAGGAGCCGGAGTTCGGTTTTGGGATTTTTAAAAATCAGCGACACGGTATCGTTCTGGATGCGCAGTTGTTGGCGGGCGCCGGTGTAGGTGGCGAAGCGAAACAAGCGCCCGTCGAGCCAGAAGCCGCTGATGAAGCCGATGAACGAACTGCCCAGCCAGGGAATATGGGCCACGGAAGCCAGCAGCGAGGCGCGGTCGTGGGTGTCGAAATGGTTGCTTTGCATCCACACATAGGCTTTGGGAAAAGACCGCCCCCAGTCTTTTTCGATATAGCCTTTGCCGCCGGTAAAATCCACATCCCCTTGCGCTGTCCGGAGCCGCCCTTCCAAGTGGTGGTTCAAACTCACCACACCGTGGAAGCATTCCATGAACGGCACAAAAGAATACCAGCCCATGATACCGGGGGCGCCCAGCATTTTGGGCCAGGCTTGGGTGTCGAGAAAGCGGAGGGAGCCGGCGAGATCCGGCAGGTCCAATTCGAGGCCTTGGCCGGAAAAGGAATTGCGGTCCAGGCGCAGTTCGAAGCGCCGGGGGGAGGGCACAAAGGCCTGGGCGTCGAAGCGGTGGTAGCGGGCGGTGCAGGCTTTGCCGTCCATAACCTGGATAAACGCGTGTTGCTGGCCGTCTTCCGACATGGAAATGCCCGGGATAACGGCCAGCGCGGCTTGTTCGTCGGCGCTGACCAGTTTGAAATACCAGCCTTCAAAATAGCGCCGGCTGCGGCCCCAACCGTGGTACATATCGGGGTTCCAGGTGGCGCGCAGGCGGCGGAGGTAGGACATGGTGGGGGTGGGTTTAGTGTGCAGTTTGAGTAGGGGTGGTAAGCGGCTTTTCAACTACCGTTCCTGGTAGTTGAGTTGCTGCCGCAGCCAGTGGTCGGCCAGTACGAGGGCGGCCATGGCTTCCACGATGGGCACGGCGCGGGGCAGCACGCAGGGGTCGTGGCGGCCTTTGCCTTTTACTTGGACGGCTTCGCCGGCGGCGTTTACGGAGTCTTGTTCCTGCATGATCGTGGCGACGGGTTTGAAGGCGACGCGGAAGTAGATGTCCATGCCGTTGGAGATGCCGCCCTGGATACCGCCGGAGTGGTTGGTGGCGGTTTGCAGGGGGGCGTCGGGTTGGGCTGGGGGCAGGAAAATATCGTTGTGTTGGGAGCCGGTCATGGTGACGCCGGCAAATCCGGAGCCGTATTCGAAGCCTTTGGCGGCGTTGATGCTCAGCATGGCTTTGCCGAGTTCGGCCTGGAGTTTGTCGAACACCGGATCGCCGAGGCCGGCGGGGCAGCCGGTGACTACGGCGCTGACGACGCCGCCGATGGTGTCGCCGGCTTTGCGGATTTTTTTGATGAGCCGGATCATTTTTTCGGCCAGCAGAGGATCGGGGCAGCGCACATCGTTGGAGTCGGTTTGCTGGAGGTCGAGTTGCGCGTAGGGCGTGTGCAGGGCCAGGTGGCCGACCTGGCTCACGTAGGCCTGGACGCGGATGCCCAGGGTGTTCAAAAACAGTTTGGCGAGGGCGCCGGCGGCTACGCGGGCTGCGGTTTCGCGGGCGCTGCTGCGGCCGCCGCCGCGGTGGTCGCGGTGGCCGAATTTGGCTTGCCAGGTATAGTCGGCGTGGCTGGGCCGGTAGGCCTCGGCGATGTGTTCGTAGTCGCGGGAGCGTTGGTCTTCGTTGGGGATGAGGAAGGCGATGGGGGTGCCGGTGGTTTTGCCGTCGAAGACGCCGCTGAGGACCTGCACGGTATCGCTTTCTTTGCGTTGGGTGACGATACTGCTTTGGCCGGGCCGGCGGCGGTCCAGTTCGTGCTGGATGAAGGCGAGCTCGAAGGGCAGCCCTGCGGGGCAGCCGTCGACGATGCAGCCGATAGCCGGGCCGTGGGATTCGCCGAAAGTACTGACGCGGAACAGCGTGCCGAAGGTATTGCCTGCCAAAACGGGAGTGGTCGGGTAGTGCCCTGCTGAAGCAGGGCGAGTGAACGAAATAAGGAACAGTTGGGCAAATTAACGGATTTTTGGCTGGGGGCAAAAAGAAACAGGCCGCTGGAAGATTCCAACGGCCTGTTTTTAGGGTAGCGGGGCAATTATCGTTGTTGGGTGCTGTTGTATTTGCGTTCGTAGGTTTCCCAGGGGGTGGTTTTGTGGGAATCGGTGCCGAAGTAGTTGATGATGGTTTCGAGTTTGGGTGCTTCCAGGTACGTCGGGATCGCCTGAATAAGGGTAAAGGATTCATCCAGGAACACGACGGTGGGGAAACTCAGGCGGTTGTTGAGCCATTCGGCGGCCAGTTCGTGGTAGCCGCGGGCGCCGTTTTTCTTGAAATGATAGGTTTTGTTGTTGAACTCGATGTCTTGTTGTTGTTCGGCGTTGAATTTGACGGGGTAGTAGTTGTCGTTGAGGTATTGCGACACTTCGGGGTCCACGAACGTGGACTCGTCCATGCGTTTGCACCAGCCGCACCAGTCGGTGTAGACGTCGATAAAGATTTTGCGTTTTTCGGTTTTGGATTTTTCCAGGGCTTCTTCGAGGGTCATCCACTGCACTTTGAGCATGGGCTCGCTGGCTTGCAGGGTAGCGGGGGCGGCGGGCATTTGAGCCGGTACGGTCTTCGCGGTAGGGGGCTTGCTGGGGGAGGCGGTACGGCTGAGGGCGCCGGCGGTGCCGGGCTCCGGGGTATTGCTGCGGGTGCCGGCGGGGCTGAGTTCGGTTTTAGCGGTGCTGCGGGTGCTGGCGCCGGGTTGTTGCGTGGTTCTGCTGGGCGTAGCGGTGGCAGCGCGTTGTTTGTTGGCGGCGGGTGCGGCGCTGCTCCGGGTGGACGTGCCGGCGGGCGCGGCGCTACTGCGGGTAGTATTGGAGGCGGGTTGGGTATTTCGGCTGGGGGTAGCGGCGGGTTGGGACCGGCTGCCGGCGGGCGTTTGTGCCCCAAGTACGGTCGCCAACTGCAGGGCGATGGTACAGCATATGAGGAGTTTGCGCATAATTCAGAACTGTTGGATTCAACGTGAAGGAACAAAAGTACCATTCTTAGAACTGAAAAACCAACCTTCGGTATTTGGGGGGTAGGTACTTTAAAGAAAGTTTAACCCTTTTGGGACATTCGCAAAGCTTTGTGCGATTTATGCCGCTTATCCGGCAAGTTTTACCGTTCGTTGCGGCTTAGCGCCGCTTTGTCCGGCCTCGCAGCAGGGGGGCGGTTGTGCCAATTTTTATACTCCTTGTACATGCCAGAACCGCTCTGGGTTGAAGCCAATTCCAATGACGCAACTTGCTGATCGCCCAAGCCTTTGGTCAATCCTATTTTTTCAATTTAAAACAAATAATTTATCTTTGCCAACTGCTTTGGCAAGGGCTTTAGCCGAACCAATGTGTTTTTTATCAAGAAGTTATATTAACTTTTCCCAAAAGTTCAGACGGCGTCTGACCAATTGACCTGGTCGCATTACTGCGAACTATTGACCATTGACGATACGCTGGAGCGCGGATTTTACGAACAGCAATCCATCCGGGAGCGGTGGTCCGTCAGCGAATTAAAGCGGCAGAAGAAATCCGCGCTTTTTCTTCGTTTGGCAAAAAGCCGCGACAAGGCTGGTATCAGCGGGGGAGGGGGCGATGGCCTTACCGGTGTTTTTTGAAAAAATGGGGCGAAAGGGGGTATTGTTCGCTCCGTTTGGAGCGGTGGGGTGGGTAAGGTCATTTGCACTGCATCAAGCCAGGAATTTCGGCGCCGGCAAGCAGCATTTCCGGATTTAACGGTATTTTTCGGCGATCATCCAAACACCATGCCCGATATGCCGCTTTGATAGCCCAATACAACACCTCTTTTCCGGGTAAGGCCTGGGGAAGAGGTGTTTTGGTTGGATTTGGATGCTCCATTGGATTGCTGATCAAAACCTATACTTATGTCTGAACTAGCCTTAAAATTGATTGCTGAAAATAAAGCCAGGCATGCGCGAGGCTTGGATGCACGGGCGCTGGACTTGAGGAATACTGGTCTTGAAAAACTTCCAGATGAGCTGTTTGATCTATTTTGGTTAGAGGTGCTCGACTTGGGCTACATTGAGGATGAAAAATCTTGGTGGATACAAGGAGATGAATGGTGGTATGATCCCGTCGGGATACCTAATGAAATCCAATATATTGATGAAAATATAAACAAGCTGAACAAACTGCAAATTATAGATTTTAGTAAAAACCCACTAAAAAATATAGATGCAGTATTGAATTTGCATGAATTAAAAAAAATTATTATCCATGATACTGAAATTCTCGATTTGGCTTTTTTAAAATCAATTAATAGTTTAATATACTTGGATGCAAAAAGGACGAAAATACAAGATGTGTCTCAGCTAAATGGAGCAATCAATTTAAATTTCCTGAATATAGAATCTTCACTAATTTGTGACATAAAACCAATTGCAAATTTATTCAATTTGCAATGCCTTAATATATCTACAACTATAGTTCGCAACCTAAAACCATTAAGTAAATTAAAAAACTTAAAACAATTATATTTAAATGATTTGGGGAAGCAAAAAAAAGATGTTTATAGCGTATGGCAAATAAACGATGGAGTAAAAAATATTAATCCATTAAGAAACTTGAAGAAGTTGGAGAGATTAGAAATCGATGGGGCTAAAAATTTGGACGACCTTTCTGCATTAAAAAATATGTATGAACTACAGCACTTGTCGTTTTCGGAAACTGCTGTGGCCGATCTTGGCCCGATATCTAGCCTCATTAAATTGGAATATCTATGTATGAAGAAAACCAGGGTAAAGAGATTAGATCCTGTATCTGAGTTAATAAACTTAAAAACACTAAAATTTTCAGAAACTGAAATTTTTGATCTATACCCTATTGAAAAAATAAATAAAATTAAAGAAATTGAGGCGCATACGACACGTGTTGAAGATCTGACCCCTTTAGAGCAAAAGCCTGATTTGCATTATGTGGATATTGCGATGACTAAGGTAAAAGATCTAAGTCCATTAAAAAATATAATAATTAATAATAAAATACCTGTTATTGATAAATACAATAGTTATTTATATGGGTATAATGATGAACATACTAGGCTGGCCACCCACCAAATTTTTGTTGGAGGATGCCCGATTGAGGTGCCGCCGCCTGAGATGATTGGATATTCATATTTAATTGAGGCATACTTTGCCGAACGCTCCAAACAACAATTCAAAAATACCGAAATCAAACTATTTCTCCTTGGCAACGCCACTACCGGGAAAACGACCCTAAGCCGCTACTTGCGAGAACAAATCTATGCCCTAGCCCAACCGACCACACACGGTATCCAAAACCATCGCTGGCAATCCCCAAACGGGCGCGAAATGGAGGTCAACATCTGGGATTTCGGCGGGCAGGAATATTACCACGCTACCCACCGCCTGTTTCTGAGCCGCAACGCCGTTTATGCCCTTGTTTGGGATGCAAAAACGGACAAAGGCGGCATCGAACCGACGGAAATCCACTACGAAAACGACCCACAGACATACATCGTACCATTGGAGCATTTTTCAAAAGCCTGGTGGCTGAAAAATATCCATTTCAACCTCAGCAAATACCCCCGCCACGAACGCGAGGGCGACGCGCCTATTCCAGTGCTGCTCGTACAAAACAAGTGTGCCTCTGGAAAGGACTATCAGGAAGCCTCGGTTCCAAGAGAATTTGAACAAGAACCCTATTGGTTGAAACCTGCCTGGACCAAGCACCACCTTGACCTTGCCGCCGCAGCAAATGAACAAGCCAACGGCGTACAAGGCGAATGGACAATACGATTCAAACTCTTCGAAAACGAACTACTCAAAGCCCTTGAAAGCCGAATGGCGACCTACGAATTCGCCATCTACCACCGGGATATCCGTGACCATGTGCGAGCCTTGGTCTCAGGGGAAACACCGCGCAACGAAATGTCCTGGACAGATTTCGAAGCGTTGTGCCTCGACATTGAGCCAGACGCAAAAATGGACCTGGTTCAGATCTACCTCCGTGACATCACCGGCGATATCCTCTATTTCGATCAAAACGAGCGACTGAAACATCGCGTTTTCCTGCGCCCGGACTGGGTTTGTAACCGCATTTATACTATTCTCAGTCGCAAAGTACTGGAATACCAAGGGCTGTTCGACTTGACTTGGGTGCGCGAAGCTCTCCAATGCGAGGAGCAGGAAGCCCTTGATTTTGTAGAATTAATGCGCGAATTCCACTTGGTTTTTGCTGAAAACGACGAAAATGGCGAGCCAACAGGCCACTACGTCGCACCGCAATATCTGCCCAATACCTGTACTAAACCTGACAAACTTGAGGCCGCGATCGAGTACGCCAATCTCACGCACGCCTTCACTCTTTGGTTCCCGGATTTTTTGCCCAAAAGCCATATCGCCCGATTCGTGGCATACTGGGGCGGCAAAGCTAAACAACGGCTTTTCTGGAAAAACGGTTTGCTCTTTCAAACGGAGGGCTGCACCATTTTGGTTGAACGGCTGACAGAGGAGGACAAAATTCAAGTCGAAATCCAGACAAACAACCGAGCAAAACGAGAAGCCGCGATACGCCGTATTTTTCAGTCTTTTTTGGATTTAGAGGATGGACAAGGCTTTTGGAATAAGGAAGAAAATGAGCCTTGGGAACTTCCGAATGGCGAAGGCTTTTGGCAGTTCGGTGACAATGCGAAATTCGCTGTATCAACAGATGGGAGTAACTATGCCCTCTGGAGTGAAATTTATTATTCTTGGTGTGCAAAAGCAACAAGGCTTAAATCCTATCCTCTCGAAACGTCAAAGTTTATTGATATTCAACCATTTTCTATTTTTTATAAACCTATCATCATGGCCAAAAAGGTATTTATTTCCTATTCGCACAAAGACGAATCCTTTAAGGATGAATTAGACACCCACTTCTCAGCCCTTAAACGCAGCGGCCTTGTCGATGTTTGGCACGACCGACGCATTGATGCGAGCACGGAGTGGGATGATGCCATTAAATCGGAGCTCGAGGCCGCCGACATTATTTTGCTATTAGTCAGTGCTAATTTTCTCGCCTCCGAATACATCTGGAAAGTCGAAATTGCGCGTGCTATGGAGCGTCACCGGGCGAAAGAAGCCAAGGTAATCCCCATTTTTATCCGTTCCTGTGATGTAAAAGGTATGCCTTTCGAGGGTATTCAAGGTTTGCCGCGCGATGCCAAACCTATTGCTTCCTTCACCGATAAAGATGAAGCCTACTTCCAGATTGCCAAAGGTATCCGGGCAATTCTGGAAAATTAGTGGTGAGGCAAGGTGCTTCCATCCGGTTCCAACAAACTTCCAAAAAACCATGCTTAGGCGAAAAACCTACTAACAAACCACATGCCCATGAATTGGAATGATCTCACTGATGCTATTCGGGCCGACGAATGCGTGCTGCTGCTCGGCCCCAACGCTGCCACATACGAGGGCGAAAGCCTGCGCGATCTGCTCGCCGAACGCATCTGTCGCCTGTTGCGACAGGGCCGGCCAGACGCAGTGGCA
Organism: Saprospiraceae bacterium; assembly: GCA_020846655.1. Taxonomy (GTDB): domain Bacteria; phylum Bacteroidota; class Bacteroidia; order Chitinophagales; family Saprospiraceae; genus M3007. The sequence continues at coordinate 33,764 of JADLDL010000223.1, forward strand.
ACGCCTGCGGATTTGGCCGCAGCCGTGCGCTTGTTCCTCAAGTCATTTCCCGACAATGGGCAGGCTTTCGACGCCCTGCGCCATGCACTTCGCGCTTTTTACGAGGAGTTTGCAGACGAAGCGATACCGGTGTACGACGCCGTGGCAGCATTGCCTTTTAAATACATTATCAATACAGCGCCGGATGAACTGCTGCTAAACGCACTGAAACGTAAGGACAAAAAGGCCCGCTTCTTCGATTTCAATTTCGACAACCCTGACTACAACATCGCGCAAAACAACAATGCGCTTAACCTCGAAACGCAAATCGCCGAAGATGCTCCCTTGGTATTCAACCTGCTGGGGCACTACGAACGGCCCGACGCACTAGTGCTCACCGACGCCGCCCGGCTGCGTTTCCTCGAAGTGGTGCTTCAGCGCGAAAAAGAAGCCACCCTCCCAGCCAACATTGCCTTTTTCTTCAACAAACGCCCCGTGCGCCGCCACCGCAAGGCCTTTGTGTTCGTCGGCTTCGACTTCAACGAGTGGCACATGCGCTTGTTCCTGCACCTGCTGGGCAGCCGACACGGTCAGGTACTGCCGCATTCTATTTCTTTACAGGATACGACAGCACTACAAGGCGATGCACAAACATTTTTTACCGAAAATTTCAACATGCACTTCGTAGGGGCGGATGCTTCCGGTTTCCTGACGCAACTGAAACAGGAACTCCAAAAACCTGTTGTGGCCGCACCCGCAACCCGTCGCGAACTGCTGTTGCTGTATCACCCCGACGACGAAGCGTTGCGCATAGAACTGGAAACCTACCTTGCCCCCCTACGCCAGAGCCATCTCGTTGAGGTATGGCACGAGGCCAGGATCAAAGCCGGCGAAATGGTGGAAGACACACTCCGCGAACATCTCCAACACGCCTGGTTGATTGTGCCGTTGGTGACCGCCAGGTTCATTGCCAACGACCGTTTCTTCACCGAAACCCTGCCTGCTGTATTGGACCGCCACAAAGCCGGCAGCACCAAAGTGGCGCCCATCCTGATGACGCCTTGCGACGTGGAAAACACCCCCCTGTTCGACCTGCTGACACTCCAGCCCAAGCCCCGAGGCAAGGCGCTGAGCCAAAAGTCCGACCGTGCCCAGGCGCTCAAGACTATCGTCAGCGACCTGCGCAGTATGCTGGAAAATATGAATAGCAAATCCTCCCAAAGCGCAAGCATATGAAACACCGCTATCCCGGCATCCATTCTTTTACTGCCGATGAGCAGGCGCTCTTTTTCGGCCGCGAGCGCGAAAAAAAGGAGCTCTTTCGCCTCATTGTCCTGAATGAAATAGTGGTGCTGTTTGGCAAATCTGGCACCGGCAAAACATCCCTCTTGCAAGCCGGCGTAGGTCCCCTGCTGACCGAACGACATCTGCAACCCGTCAAGGTTCGGCTCAACAATACCCAACAACCGATCAGCCGCCAGATATTCGAACAACTCAACGACGGCGATTACCTGCCCCTGAATACACCCGATGATCTCAGCCTCTGGGAGTATTGCAAACGCTTCGAATACGCCCCGGGCGGTGACGCCTTCGCGCCAGTGCTCCTGCTCGACCAGTTTGAGGAACTTTTCACCCTCTACCACGATCAACCCGAAGCACAGCAGGATTTCATTAGCCAGCTCGCCGCAGTGCTCAACCACAAAATACCCGCCCGTGTTCAGGAAGCAGCCCAAGCCATTGCCGGCGAAGCCGAACGCGCCCAATGGCTGGCTCCGCCGCAAGTGAACATCGTCATTTCCATCCGCTCCGATTTCCTGTACCTGCTCGACCGGCTTTCTGCCCGCATACCCTCCATTCTGCGCTGCCGCTACGAACTGCCGGCGCTCGACGAAGCCAATACCCGCTTGGCCATCACCCGCCCACCGGCCTTGGGTGGGCCTTTTGCCTCACCGGTTTTTTCGTACAGTGAGGCCGCCTTGCAGGAAATGGTAGACAGCCTGGTCACGATCGATGCGGACAACGACGCCATCACCCCCGGCGCCGTGCGCGAGGTGGAACCGTTTCAGGCGCAATTGCTGTGCCAGCATATTGAGCAGAAGATCATCGCTGAGCAACGCCCCGACGGGTTTGTCGTGACGCCGGACTTTTACGCCGGACGCGGCGGTATCCAGGACATCCGCAAGCAGTACTATGATGGCGTTCTGGCCCGTTTCGACGCCCACACCCGTCCCCGCGTGGAACGCCTGCTGGGCGAATTCCTGCTCAGCAACGACCGGCGCATCATCCAGGAGCGCGACTACCTGCTGGAAAAATGCACCCTCAGGGAGCAAGACCTCGCCTTGCTTTGTACCGAGCGCCTGTTGAGGGAAGAGCCTCGTGGCGGTAGTTATTACTACGAAATCAGCCACGATACCCTGGTAGCGCCGATCACGGCGGCGCGGGAGGAAAGGCGGCAGGCGGAAGAGGCCGAGCGCCTGGAACAGGAGCGCACCGAAGCCGAGCACCGCGCCAAAGAAGCCGAGGAAAAAGCCGCTGAAGACCGGCGCCGGGCGGAGGAGGCTGAGCGCTTGAGGCTGGAGGCTGAACGCCAGCGGACAATTGCTCAACAGGCCACTATAGACGCCGAAAAGGAACGGGACAAAGCCCAAACCGCCCTGGCCCATCTGGAAACGGCGCTTGCCGAGATCCGCGTAAAAAACCTGTCAACGTTCGAAAGTTTTGCGGGCCTGGGCGCCGACCTTATGTATTCGCTGAACTATCCCGAAGCCCTGGCGAAAATGAAAGTGGCAGCCGATATAGAGGTGGATGCCGGCCTCAAGCAGCAGCAATTGACAGAACCCATTGCCGAACTTTTGTATTTTTTTGCCGAAAGCGGCCGCCGGCTGGATTTAGCCCGTACGGCAGCCGAACTGTTATTGCAAGTAAACCCTGATCCAGTAATAGTGCCCCTTTTACAGCAATGCCGGCAGGAAAACTGGAACGCAAGGGACCAGTTTGCTCCCTTACTCAAAACACTGCCTTTCTACCATACACTTCAGGCGCGCTACTACCCGGAATGGTGTGCCGTCCCCTTGGGCGCCGATGGTACCTTCGATATGGGTAGCGAGTCGTCAGAGCAGGGACATCAGTCGGATGAGCAACTGCACCAGGTAAAACTCTCCCCCTACCAGATGGCTGCTACACCGGTTACCTTTTATCAGTTTGCGTTGTACAGCGAAGCGGTCGACCGGGGCCTGGCGAGCCGTACGCCGTACTGGGGCCTCTTCGGAGACCACCCGGCAGTAAACGTCAACTGGTACGAAACAGCAGAATATGCCAATTGGCTCAATGCGCAAGTGGGCCTTCCACCTGCCTACCGGATACAAAAAGAAGTCAATAGCGATGTTGGCAACCAGGTGCAGAATGACTTCTTGAAATGGAAAGTGGATTGGAACAACCAAGTCAGCGGCTATCGTCTACCCACTGAAGCGGAGTGGGAACTGGCTGCCAGGGCCGGTGTGGGGGCGCCGAGAACCCAGTTTGCCGGGAGCGACATCTTAGATGCTGTAGGCTGGTATTGGGAAAACTCCGGCGACAAACCACTCTCTGGCGATTGGGACCTGAATCGAATTTATGACAACAATGGAAGAACTCATCCTGTGAAACAAAAAAAAGAGAACGGCATCGGTCTGTATGACATGAGCGGTAACGTTTGGGAATGGTGTTGGGACTGGTATGACGCTGAGTTTTATAATGAATGCCAAAAACAGGGCATAGAGCAACACCCGGCTGGTGCAAAAAGCAGCGCCGCCGGCCGCGTTGTCCGCGGCGGGAGTTGGTACTACTACCCCGAGTATTGCCGGGTGGCGTTCCGCAACGGGGGCGGCCCCGACTACCGCAACTTCAACATAGGCTTCCGCCTGGTGTTCGTCCCGTAGTCAGTTGCAGACCATACCGGCTTTACGTATGAGCACAGCGCGTGGCAAGGCCCATGCGAGACGGGGGGAGGGACGAGCCCCGGCCCGCATGGGTTGAA